>JAQSWE010000179.1 GCA_029266795.1 Alphaproteobacteria bacterium
TGGGCGCGCCGATGACGATGATATCCGCCGCCAGCAATTCATCCGTCGCGACATCCGACAGCTTGATCGCTTCGTTCAGCGCGGGCGTGCGGCTATCAGGCGGGGTGTAGAATGCGGCGATTACTTCGCCGGTCAGATGCGGCAGGGGATTTTTGTCAAGGTCGCGGGTGGTGACGGTGCTGCCGGGATATTTCTCCTGCAATTTCGCAACCGTTTCTGCGGTCACTTTGCGGGACAGTGAATTCGCGCCATTGTGGCTGCTTTCGATGACGAGGATGGATTTAGGCATGGTCTTTCCTTTTTTGGTTACTATTTAATACTTGATGATATAAATCGACCATGTATAAAAAAAGAAGGCACTATAAAATCAGTTAGTTACTTTGGAGTAACCTATGAGCGAAGCGAAGCAACACACGAGCGAAGCCTGTGAAAATGCACTGAAAAACGGCGGACACGAAAAATGCCCGCTCCGTGAAATGCTCTCGCGCGTGGGGGACAAATGGACCATTTTGCTGATTTTCCACCTCGCCCAAGCACCCGGCCAACGGATGCGCTTCTCGGAACTGCTGCGCGCGGTTGACGGCATATCGCAGCGGATGCTGACCACGACCTTGCGCAATCTCGAGCGCGACGGCGCGGTGCAGCGGCATTTCTACCCCTCCGTCCCGCCGCGTGTGGAATATGAACTGACAGCACTCGGTAAAGGCCTGCTGGTGCCGGTCAAGGCGATGCTGGACTGGGTGGAGGGCAATTGGCCCGAGATACAAAAGGCGCGCGAAGTGTTTGACGGCAATAAAGGCGCAACCGACGCGAAATAGAACGCGCCTATTTCCTGAGGCTGGATTTCGCGCCGATCACGGCGGGAATGACATTCGCGTAAGTCGCGCCAAACACGAGGCTTCGCGAAAACGGCTCGTCCGGTTCGAAATTCACTTCCAGCGCCGCGCCGCCGACATTCTCCACATCCACGCGCACGTTGTTGCGCGATGCAGACTGGATCAGGTTTTGGAATCCTTTCATGCGGGTGATGTCGGACTGCTCGACCAAATTCTGTTCGGCGAAGGGCAGGATATGCGCGTTGCTGTCCAGCACGGCAACAGTCAGTCCGGGCACAGATGCGTGCAATTCGCGTTCCTGCATCACGTCTTCGCTGTGGTCGGTCGGGTGAGGGACTATCTCGGCGATGCCGCGCAGCCAGCGGTCAACTTGGCCAAGCTCGATGACCTTGTTTATAGGCAGCGATAAATCTTTGAAATCTTTTGCCATTTAAGCACCCTGGATGTTGCTGTGCAGCACGTCCGAAGCTTTATCTGTCTCCATTTTATGTTAAAACAGTCGGGGGGTCAAGTTGACCGGAAATTCATGAAAAGACGGGGTTTTTTTCTGTCCTGCTTTACCCAAAAATGCTAATTTGCTCGTGTTTTCGAAAAGGTCATAAAAATGCAGCAAGCCCAGAAGCAACAAGCCATGCCTGAAATTGCCGAACACCGCCAGAAACTGCGCGAGGATTTTATCGCGACACTCGGCTGTAAGGGCGTGACGCTGGAGGCGCTGCCCGCCGACGCATCCTTCCGCCGCTATTACCGCCTTGCGGGCGCGGCGAAGCCCATGCTGCTGATGCAGGATCCGCCCGACCGTCCGCCCGTGCCGCCCTTCGTGATGGTGGAGCCGTTTGTGGCGATTGCCGATCATCTGCGCAAGCTCGGCCTGCGTTCACCCGAAATTTACGCGAAGGACATCCCGAACGGCTTGCTGGTCATTGAAGATTTCGGTGACGACACCTATACGCGCCTGCTGAACAAAAACATGGATGCGAAGCCGTTGTACGAAATGGCGGTTGATGCCCTGATCCAACTGCACAAGCACCCGCAGCGCCTTGACCTCAACCTGCCGGCCTATAACGAAAAGCAGCTGATCGACGAAGCGATGCTGCTGGTCGATTGGTACTATCCGGCCATCTCCGGCAAGCTGCTGAATGAAGGTTCGAAAGAATCCTTCCGCGAAGTCTGGCGCAACCTGTTCGCCAGATTCCCGACCGATCAAGGCACGCTGGTCCTGCGCGATTACCATGTCGACAACCTGATGCTCTGCAAGGACGGGGAGGGCATCCGCCGCTGCGGCCAGCTCGATTTCCAGGACGCGCTGACCGGCGTGTTCAGCTATGACCTGATGTCGCTGCTGGAAGATGCCCGCCGCGATGTGCCGCAGGAATTGCAGCAGCATTTGCTCCAGCGTTATTTTGCGGCGATGGGCGGCCTTGACCGCGATGCGTTCAATTATACTTACCGCGTATTGGCCGCGCAGCGCCATGCGAAGGTGCTCGGCATCTTCGTGCGCCTGTTCGTGCGCGACAACAAGGACCGCTACCTGCAATTCATCCCGCATGTGCATAAACTGTTCATGAACGCAATCAACGACCCCGCGCTCGCCACGCTGAAGGCATGGTTCGATGTGCAGGGCTTTGACATTGCGACCCCGTTCAAGCTTCTCGAAAAATAAAAAACGTAAAAGGTGTGACGATGACGAAAAAACGCGACATGAAAGACCTGATTGCCAAGCGTCTTGAAAAAATCAAGCCCTCCGCAACCCTTGCGCTCGCTGCCAAGGCAGCCGAGCTGAAAGCAGCTGGCAAGGATGTCATCGGCCTCGCGGTCGGCGAGCCTGACTTCCTGACGCCCGAATTTATCCGCGACGCCGCGAAGAAGGCGATGGACGAAGGCAAGACGAAATACACGCCTGTTCCCGGTACGCCGGAACTGCGCAAGGCCGTCGCCGCGAAATTCAAGCGCGAGAACAACCTTGATTACACGCCCGAGCAGGTCATCGTCGGCACCGGCGGCAAGCAAGTGCTGTATAACGCCTTCATGGCGACGCTGAACCCCGGTGACGAGGTTATCATCCCTGCGCCCTACTGGCTGTCCTATCCTGAAATGGTGATGCTCTGCGAAGGCACGCCCGTGATCGTGAAAACAACGGCGGAAAGCGGCTTCAAGATGTCGCCCGCCGATCTGGAGAAGGCGATCACTGCGAACACGAAATGGGTCATCATCAACTCCCCCAGCAACCCGACGGGCGCGGCCTATACGACCGAAGAATTGAAGGCGCTGGGCGAAGTGCTGAAGAAGCATGAACATGTCTGGGTGCTGACCGATGATATCTACGAACACCTCACCTACGACAACTTCAAATTCTCGACTATCGCCGAAGTCACGCCGGAACTCTACGACCGCACGCTGACCGTCAACGGCGTGTCGAAGGCCTATGCCATGACCGGCTGGCGCATCGGCTACGCTGCCGGACCCGTTGGCCTGATCAAGGAAATGAGCAAGGTGCAGGGTCAGTCGACCTCCAACCCGTCCTCCATCTCGCAGGCTGCCGCGACCGCCGCGCTGAACGGCGATCAAGAATTCCTGAAAGACTGGCGCGCGAAATTCCAGGAACGCCGCAACCTTGTGGCGGGCATGCTGGACAAGGCTGACGGCCTGAAATGCGCAACGCCCGAAGGCGCGTTCTACGTCTATTGCTCCTGCGAAGGCGCGATCGGCAAGAAAACGTCGGATGGTAACATGCAAAGAGTTGGTTTCGACAGCAGCACCGGCTGCGGAGAAAAAAGCCGGCGGCATGAAGCCCTGATGAAAAGGATCGGATGATGAGCATGTTCAACAATTTCCGGCGGAGCTTCACCGAGCCTGCGCTGCTCCGCCTGTTGCGCATCCAGTTCATGAAATCCACCATGACGTCCGACCAGAAATCGGCCTACGAAGAGTTGGCGAAGCAAGTTGACCTGCGCTGCACCGAGAAACCTTGCGACCAGCAGCAGATCATCGTGCCCGCCAGCATTCCCCCCCGCGACGCCGCCAAGGCGCTGAAACTCATCAAGCTGGAATTCGACCCCAACTGGGATTTCCACGTGACATGGGAAGCCAAGGCGAATGAAACCACCGTGATCTCCGAAAAGCGCGTCCCGCCTGCTGCCAGCCCGCCGCGCATGCCTAAGCCCTGAGCTTACAGGTAGTTACAGCCCTATATTTGACATAATTAAAGTGGCTTGATATGATGTTCTCCATGCCGGTCTTATCGGCGGGGATGGGGAACCGTGAAAGATTTTTTCAATAAAATTGCAAAGGCAGCATCGGTCTATCTCGATCCCACTGGCGAGAATGAACTGAAGCGGATGGAATTGGTCGACAAGAAACTCGACCTCGAAAATATCAAGAACAACCAGCCCTTCGCGTTTCGCGATCCGCCGCGTAAAGAATACCTCGATGCTCTAAGGCACGAAATGAGCCATGCAATGGGCCATTTTACGGACCCTGACGCGGGGTTGAACTCCCTGAACGATTTCAATATCCCCAAACCGATCAAGAAAATCACTATCACTCGTCCGATAATGGAGCCAGCTGTTGCGCCAACGCCTGACCTAACGCCCGCTCAGCGTGCATCGCAGGTCGCAACGTTGATGGCCGAAGGTGTGCAGGGTAAGGTCAGCGCACCGCAAACGGCGCGGTTCAGGAAATAAACATGTGGGCCCTTCAGGACATGTTCAACAATACCAGCGTCGCGCCGCCGGCGGACAATGCGCGCGCGACGATTGATCCGGACCGGCTTCTGGAAGCAAACGAGCAAATCCGCAAACTCTTAGAAGACGAAAATAAAAACCGCGACCTGCGGCTGCAGCAGCTGGCAGATTCGCGTACCCAGTTCACGCAGGCCCTCGACGCCATAGAGGACCGGAAGCGGATGATGCATGTCGAACATCTGCAGCGTATCACCCTTATCGCGATCACGATCGCAGACGGCGTGCAGGGCGTTGTGAAGGCGCCGAAAACAGCGCGGTTTTCGTAAGAAGCATTCGGCGGCTAATTTTTAAGAACTTTGAGCCTACCCCGAGGGGCCAAATTCCTTAATTTGACATAATATTACATTCGTGATATAATGTGTTCATGCGCGCAAATCATGGCGGGCAGAGCAGGGGTGCGGGATGGGAACAAATTTAAAAGAAAAAATCTCCAATTTCATGGGCGCGTTCAACAGCTCCTCGGTCAAGACGAACGATGAATATGCGCGCAAGCCCGAGCCGAGCCCCTGGGAAAATCCCGCGATCGTCGCGGCCGTCACCGAACCGATTTCCGACTGGAAATGGCGCGGCATGGTTGAATCGGGACAGGTTAAATTCGCAACCGAAGAGGCGACGGCGCAGGCGAAGGCCGATGCGGTGGTTGCAACGTCCGGCTTCAAGCCCGAAGCAACATCAGGCGGCATCTCTGCGCCCAAGACGGCCACTTTCAAGAAGACCCCGTAATTTACCCATGTCGGTCTGGGGAAAAATCACCAAAAATCTTTCCGGCATTTTTGGCGCATCGGATCGTGCCGAGGATACCGCCGACCGCCTGCTGAAAATGCAGCAGCCTGTAACTTCTCATGAAGAACCGGTTGACCCGATCACCGAATGGCGCGACGACACCGCCTTCCTCGCAAGCCTCGTCGTGGGGCGCAAACAGCGCGAACATGCCGATCATGTGGAGGCTGTTGCGACCATCACCGCCACGGTCGGGCACGGTACCTCGCACGAATTCGCCGCGCCAAAAACCGCGCAGTTCAAGAAAATCACCCGGTCGTAACCGTATCATCCTCGCCGCCGAATTCATTGGCGCGCGCGACAAGGTCGCGCAGGTTCTGGTGAAGTTGTTCCAGCGAAAAACTGAGCGTGAAGACGCGTCCCGTTTCCCCTTCGGTCAGCGGGGCGAGAGCGTGTGTGCGGTGCAGTTCGGCAATTGCGGCGGAGAATGCGCCATAGGCGATCTCCATGCTTTCCGGCACTTTAATCTCCGGCTTGCCAGACAGGGTATCGGCCGCCATGCGCAGCAGCGCTGATGACTCGGCGGCAACTGCAGTCAACGGCGGGGTCAGGGCTTGCGCGACCGTGGCGGGCAGCGGATGCATCACCGCACGTCCGATGATGACGAGGTCAAATCGCAGCCGGCGGATCATGCGCAGGATGGGGTCGGGGTCGGGCTCGTCGGTCAGTTTGCTTTTGCGCTCGCGTGTGGCGTCTTCCCCCACCATCTCCATGCGCCCGATGGCGGCGCGGATATCGGCATGCTGTTTTTCGACCTCGGTATAATCCAGTTTTCCCGCAGCCACATCCAGCAGCTTGGTCAATAAATCGGCATAAGTGCCGAGCACCGTCGATGCCGCATTTGCCAACACACGATGTGCGCGCGAGGGGAGGACGGTCAGCGACACAACAAGACCAATCAAGCAGCCGACGCCGATTTCCATGACGCGGTGTTCTGCATATACCAGCGGGCTCATGTTATGCGCGGTATCGCTGAACAGCACGATAGCGACCGTAATTGGGGCGATGCGGAAACTGGGATAAAGCGCGGCGATGAAAGATATCGGCGCAATACCAGCGATGATGGCGCCGAAATAATATTCCTGCGGCAGGTACCCCCAGATGGAAGCGATGAAAGCACCATAGGCCGCCCCCGCAAACGTACCCATCATACGATGGCGGTGAAGGCAATCCAGTAACCCTGCGGCAGTTGCAGCCACGTATTAACCGCATAGGCTGCCAACGCCGATACCGTGATGCGGACGGAGAGGCGGATCTTGCCTTTATGTTTTGAAATAGCTTCGGGCAGCGACGACATGATGCCGTTTTATATCACGCATGCCCTTCGGGGTCAAAACAGGTCTTCGATGCCTGCGCTCAGGACTGCTGCAACCGGCGGGCCGATGATTTTGAGGAGGGGAATGACGACGAAAACAATCGCCGCGATGCTGCCGAAGACGAGCCCTGCGAGAAAGGCCGGACGGGTTGCTGCAAGATATTCAATATTATCAATGCCAAACATTTTACTCTCCCCTGTTGTTATCAAGCCAACGCCGGGAAAAAATTTAGTGCCCCAAAAATTTTACGGCTGCTTCGGCTTGTCGCCTGCGCGGTGCTTCCAGGGCTGCGCATTCGCTTCCGTATTGTCGTTGTCGGGCGAGGGCGGCAGGGGGCGGAAGGGTGAGCCGAGCTTTTTCACGAACTTGGTCAGGTCGTCGCCCGCTTCCTTGATGCTGTTCAGGATCTTGTTCTGCCCGTCCAGTTTGTCCTGCACGACGTGGTAAATGCGGTCGAGGTCATGCTTGTGCTGTTCGGTCAGCGCCTGCGCGAGCATCTTGAGTTCCGCATCGCCCGCTTCCGGCGTGTCGGTCACGATGTCGCTCGCATAGCCCAAAATCTTTTTGTAGGTCTTCGTCAGCGTCTTGACGGTTTTCGTGTCTTCCAGAATGGCGGTCAGCTTCTGCAGCGCGTTTTTGCTTTCCTGATGGTACTCTTCTGCGAAGACGCGATGCTTCAGGATATCGCAAAGACGTTCCATTTCGGCGTCATTGTCCTTGATGATCTTCTCGGCGAATTTTTCGAGGGCCTTGAGGTTCTTCAGGCTGGCATCATCCATCGTGGAGGTGGGAGCGGCGGGGTCTGCCTCGCCATTTATGATGCCGTCGAAGCTTATAAAGCGGTCGCCGATTTCGTCGCGGATATCGTTCGCCACATCCATCAGCGACATGTTGATGACAAGCGACAGCAGCAGGTTGCCGTTCGATTTGGAAATCATGCCGATCGGGCCGAGCTTGTTGAATTCCTCCGGCGACAGCGAGTTTTCGACGTTGCCGGTGCCCAGATGCACGACCACGATTTCCGCATCGGGCGGGGCGAGTTTCCGTGCCTGCGTCATCAGCCGGCGCATGGAGTTTCCGGCGAAGAAGCCGCCATCGATCAGCGCGTGGCGGTGCGTGACGTTGGGCATATCTTCATTCGGCGTGGTCGAATAGTATTTCGACGGGAAATAGGTGGGCGCGGTCGTCGAGGCGCGCACGGCGTCGCGCATCAGCATGCTCGACCAGCCTTCCGGCGACTTGTCCTTCTGTCCCTTGATATGCGCGATCCAGACGGGGCGGAAATTCTTGATGTCGGTTGCCGGGATGAGCAGGTGGGTCAGCGAGTCCTTCATCTTGTAATCGCCCAGCTTTTCCTTCAGCGCGTCTTCGAGCGGCTTGGGGTCATAGAGGGCGGAGGAGGACAGCTTGCGGATGCTCTTGAAGCGCAGCTCCGGGAAAATTTTCGGGCCGAAGGTGTAGTAGAAATTTTTCAGTTCCTGCGCGGAATGCTTCGGCTTGGTCGGGTTCTGCTCGTCGGGGACGACTAGGCCCGCGCCCAAAATCGCGCCGGTCGAGGTGCCGCCGACCATGTCGAACAATTCGGCGATGGGCTTGCCGGTGCGTTCCTCGATCTCCTGTAGGATGCGCGCGGGCACGACGCCGCGGATGCCGCCGCCGTCGATGGAGAGGACTGTGAAGACGCGTTTCTTCTTGTTCTCGGTCATTTTGTCGCCCCAAAAGCCTGAGGCGTTTGCCTGCTGCAAACGCTGTTTTATCATCACCCTCTGAGGCCGTTTTTTTTTATTGTGTAACGAGTGTATTGAAATATATGACTCTGGCAATCCCCAAAAACGTAACTTATTGACATATTGACGCAAGAAGATTGCGCGCAGAGGTTTGGTTGAACCCCGTCGCGTATATATTTGAGGATTTGAGACTAAATTTAATAAAAGTTTAAATGAAATACATAAGTATAGAGGGACGGCAGCAAAACTGGCCCCCAAGCGGATGAAATATCTGTGGAAAGGCCAAGGGAGAGGGCTCCGCCTTGACGACCGAAGATAAATCCAAAGCCGCGCCGCAGCGGTATTTGAAAACGGATACCGTTGCTTCGTTCATTCTCGTGAACGGCATGGTTATCGCCGTTATCGCCTTCGTGGCGCTCCATTTCGCCGTCGCCAACATGAAAAACATGGAAGCCCGCGGCCGCACGCGCGATATTTTGCGCGCAACAGAACAATCGCTGACCGACATGGAAAAAACGGTCCGCAACCTGCAATATTTCCATTCTTCCGTGAACGCGACGACGCAAGACCCGGCCTCCGTCATCGGCGGTGTGCAAAAACTGCTGACGGGCAACGCGCCGCTCACCGCGCTGCTCTGGGCGACAGACAAGGGCGTCTGGCGCCAGCAGGACATGCGCAGCATGAGCGAGCGGACGGCTTATGACGCCTCGCTGGGCTGGCCCAGCTACAATGAACTGGCGCGCGAGGCGACGCGCATGAATTTCAACGAAATCGATTACCTGCCCGACATGCCCTGGGCGGCTTTCAGTGCCAAGGCGGGATCGAGCGCAAATGAGCCCGTCGGCCTCGTGCTGAAATCGCGCCTTGCCGACAATGCGACCGGCATCTTGCTGGTGGCCACGACGCCCGCCATGATTTTCGGCAACAGCTGGGCCGCGCAACGCGAGGATATCGACCGCGTGACGATCAAGGACCGCGACACCGATTTCGTTCTGGTGGACACGCGCCTGTCGAGCATGGTCACGGGTGACGAAGCGGAGCCGTCGGTCGAAACCGTCAATTACGTGCTGACACTCGGCAACCAGTCATGGGACATCAAATTCGGTGTGCGCCCGACACTGATGTCGAAACTGCTGACGTTTACCCCTTGGGGCGCGCTTGCGCTCATCATGGTCCTGACCGGCATCGCCTCCAGCATCGCACACCGCAAACATGCGCAGGATTTGAAGCTGGAAGAAATGTCGAAAAGCCTCGAAGGCACGCAGTCCGAACTGCAAAGCCGGATTTCCGAGCGCGACAAGCTGTTCCACGCCCTGCGCAAGTCGGAGCGCGAATACAAGGCCGTCATCAACTCCGTCTCCGATGTGATTTTCGAAACTGATGAAATCGGCCGCATCATGTTTCTGAACGAGACATGGAAGAAGATGACGCTGCGTGAAACCGGCGACACGCTGGGTGAGTCGCTGTTCGCAATGCTGGATGTATCTGAACAAACGAAGCAGCGCGACATGTTCGACGAACTTGTGCGGGGCGAGCGTCAAGCCTACCGCGCCGAAACGCGCCTGAACCTCGGCCATGGCACCATCAAGCCTGTCGAGATCGCGTTCTCCATGCTCCGCATGACGGAGGACAAGAGCATCCGCGTTGTGGGATCGATCCATGACATTGAAAAACGCAGCAGCGTTTCCGTGCGATCTTCGAAAACTCCGTCTCCGGCATCTATCAGATTTCCGCCGATGGCCGCTTCATCGCGGCCAACATGGCGTTGGCCGAAATCCTCGGCTACGGCACGCCGAACGAGCTGATGAACGAAGTTAGTGATATCGGCGGCCAGCTGTATCTGCGCCCGAATGAACGCGCGGAGTTCGTGCAGAAATTATTGTTCGAAGGCCGCGTCTCCGGCAACGAAGCGGAAGTAAAGCGCCGCGATGGCAAGCTGATCTGGATCTTGCAAAACGCCCGCGTCGTCCGCAACGAAAAGGGCAGCGTCGATTATTACGAAGGCTCCGTCTGGGACGTGACGGAACGCAAAGAGGCGGAAGAGGCGATGCGCTATGCCCGCATCCAGGCCGAAATTTCCAGCCGCACACGGATGGAATTCCTCGCCAACATGTCGCATGAATTGCGCACGCCGCTCAACGCAGTCATCGGCTTCTCCGAGATTATCAAAGACGAGGTGATGGGCCAGATCGAGATCAAGGTCTATAAGGAATATGCGCAGGACATTTACGACAGCGGCAATTACCTGCTGAAAATCATCTCCGAAATTCTCGAGGTCTCCAAGATCGAAACCGGCAACCGTGAGCTGAACCAGAGCAATTTCAGGCTGATGAAGGCCGTCAAGGCCTGCATGACCATCATGATGAACCGCATCGACCAAGCGGGCGTCGAGGTGAAGATCGAACTGCCCGAAGACCTGCCCGAACTGCTGGCGGAAGAACTGGGTTTCAAGCAAATCATGCTGAACCTGATCGGCAACGCCATTAAATTCACCCCGCAAGGCGGCAAGGTGCGCGTCACCGCCAGCGTCGAAAAAACCGGCGAAATGTATATCGACATCATCGACAGCGGCATCGGCATGACCGCGGAAGAAATCAAGAAAGCGCTGACGCCGTTCGGCAAGGTGGATACTACCTTCAGCGGCATGAAGGCGGGCACGGGCCTTGGCCTGACCATCGTCGAATCCCTCGTGCGCCTGCATGGCGGCGAGTTCAAGATCATCAGCCAGAAAGGCATGGGCACGACCGCCCGCGTCATCATGCCGGCATCGCGTGTTCTGATGGATTCCGTACCCGTTGCACCCGCAGCGCCGGTCGCGGCGGAAGAGCCCAAGGCAGAAACGTCTGCCGACGGCGATGCGCCCCACCTTAAAGTCGTGAAGTAAAAGCAAGGGCTTAGCCCCTTATGCTCCGCAAGGTCACAGATATACTCAATACTCAACTAATTGATATCATTAAATAAATTGGCATTTGCACGCGCGTTTTCCGTGGCGCTTACACCTCCGTTATGCTAATAATAATGAAGCAAACGACAACAGGGGTTTGTGCGATGGACGATGGCATGCCGAAGAAAATGAAGGCCGAAATCACCGACCGCAAACGTGTCTATGACGGCTTTTTCAAGGTCGACGAACTCACCATCAACATGAATACCCACAATGGCGGCTCGATGGAAATCAAGCGCCTCGTGTTCGAGCGCGGTCATGCGGTCGCCATTCTCGGCTATGACCCTGCGACTGACGAAGTGCTGCTCGTCAACGAAATGCATCCCGGCCTGCTCTCCGCCGGCGACTATCCCTTCATCAACGCGCTGCCCGCCGGCATGATCGATCCGGGCGAAGCGGTATTGGAAGCGGCGGCGCGTGAATTCTATGAAGAAACCGGCGCGCAGCTCAACTCCGCGCGCATCATCCATGATGGCGCTTACGTATCCTCAGGCGGCACGTCCGAAAAAATCACGCTCGTCATCGGCACGCTCGACATGAGCAAAGTCGTCAACGGCAGCCTGCAAGGCAAGACGAGCGAAGGCGAAGATATCCGCGTCGTCATCGTGAAGGCCGAAGACTACATCGCGCAGGCCGAAAGCGGCCAGTTGCGCGACATGAAATGCATGGTCTTTGCGCTCTGGCTCGCCCGCAACCGCGAAAAGATGAAACCCGCCCAGCCCGAACCCTATATCCGCCGCAGCAGCCTCCGCAACCGCGCACCCGTCAGCGTCGATGTGCTGGAACTGGTGCGTGAAGCGCGCTCGGGCGGGAAGTAACCCACTCTAATCGTTTAAGATTATCCTGCTTCCTTTACTGGCAGGATTTTGATATTATGGCAATCATTTATTCAGAGGATTGCCAGACGTGACCGACGAGAAAAAACCCCAAGCCAAGATCACGGATCGCAAGAGCCTCTATAGCGGCTTCTTCAAGTTGGAAGAGCTTACCATCGATATGGACAGGCATGACGGCACCAGTGAAACGGTGAAGCGCATCCATTTCGAGCGCGGCCATGCGGTCGGCGTTCTCGCCTATGACGCGCAGCGCGATCAAGTGTTGATGGTGAATGAAATGCGCCCCGGCATGCTGGCTGCGGGCGATTATCCGTTCAACGACAGCCTGCCCGCCGGCATGATCGACAAGGGCGAGACCCATGTCGATGCCGCCTTGCGCGAAACCGAAGAAGAAACGGGCCAGACGCTCGTCGATCCCGTTACCATCCATGCGGGCGCCTATGTCAGCGCGGGCGGCACCTCGGAAAAAATCGCGCTTGTGATGGGCAAGGTTGATTTGTCCAAGGCCGGCGGCGTGCATGGCAAGGAAGGCGAGGGGGAGAATATCAAGACCGTCATCCTCTCCGCCGATGAATTCATCGAGCGCGCGAATGACGGCCGCATCAAGGACATGAAAAGCCTCGTCTCCGCCTTCTGGCTCGCTAACCACCGCGACGAATTGCGCGACCCGAATGCGAAACCCGCCGCAGATGTCGATGCCAAGATCACCGATATCTTCGCGCCGAAAAAACAGCCCGCACCGCCGCAGGCTGAAATCAAATCGCGCGAAATGCTCTATGACGGCGTGTTCAAGATCGAGCAGCTGACAGTCGAGCAGGACAAGCATGACGGTGGCAAGCAAACCCTGAAACGCCTCAATTTCGAGCGCGGCGACGCAATCGCCATCTTGGGCTACGACCCCAGGCGCGATGAAGTGGTGCTTGTGAATGAAATGCGCACAGGTATGCTGGCCGCCGGCGATTACCCTTATTCCGATACCGTTCCCGCAGCGATGCTGAATAAAGGCGAAGATTTGCTGACCGCCGCATCCGACCGTTTAAACCGCGAAACCGGCCTTGCCCTGCAAAACGCCAGCATCATTCATAAGGGTGCCTATGTCAGCGCGGGCGGCTCGACGGAGAAAATCGCGCTTGTCACCGGCATCGTCGACAGCACCAATGCAGGCGGCGTGCGTGGCCGCGCCGCCATCGGCGAGAACATCAAGACTGTGGTTATTTCTTCCGATGAATTCATCGCCCGCGCAGAAGACGGCCGCCTGACCGACATGAAAAGCCTCGCTATGGCTTTCTGGCTCGCCCAGCACCGCGACGGCATCAAGGCAACGGCAAACGCGCCCGAGCCGAAAAAACCGCCATCTCTCGCCAATAAAATTGCAGGATTGGGCTAACCACAATCCCGTAACCCCGGCCTTCGCCGGGGTTACAAGATATTTAGCGATGATTATTAGCTGAAAATTTTCGACGGTGAGGGCAGTTTCGGTGCCGAGAGGCCGCTGCTCATCATGCTGTTCAGCGCGGGCTTGATGCCCATCGCGGTCGGGCTGACATTCCCCAGCTGGCCGAGTTCCATCTTGTTGACGGGGCCCGTGAGGCCGAGTGACAGGGTATTAGCAAGGCCAAGGCACATGTTCATCTGCATCACGTTATAGAGCAGGTTGACGACGCCCGCCGCCTTTTCGCCGACAGTACCTTCCAGCATGGAAGCCTGTTGTTTTTGCGCGGGGCGGTCGAGTTCGTTGGCCATGGGGCAACCTTTTCAAATGCGGAAGATAAATCCCATTATATCACAAGCGGTGAAATTCGGGAATTAACTCGTAAAAATCACGGAATACATCCTGATTTCAAGGAGATCAAGGGCGCCCATCGCCGCGACGCCGCAGACGCGCTTTTCCTCCAGCGTCTTCACGAAGGGATGGTCGAGCGGGTATTCGAACGTCTTGCCCTGTTTCTTCCCCGAAATCTTGCTGGTACCCGGCACGTCGTAAACGAGCGTCAGCAGGAAATTCTCGCGGCAGAATTCGACATGCTTAATGGGATAGGGCAGCTTGTCATCATAGGCGATGCAAGGTGTGCCGTCCCGCAGCATGACGATTCCGGCGTTCATGTTTTTTAATCCAGGTCGAACTTGACGCCCTGCGCCAGCGGCAATGCCGTACCGTAGTTGGTGGTGTTGGTGGAGCGGCGCATATAGGCCTTCCAGCTGTCGGAGCCTGACTCGCGCCCGCCGCCGGTTTCCTTCTCGCCGCCAAACGCGCCGCCGATTTCAGCGCCGGAGGTGCCGAGGTTGACATTGGCGATGCCGCAATCGGAACCGGCCGCCGAGGTGAACAATTCCGCCTCGCGCACGTCATTGGTGAAGATGCAGGACGACAGGCCCTGTGGCACATCGTTGTGGATTTGCAGCGCCTCGTCGAACTTGCCATAGCGCACGATATACATGATGGGGGCGAAGGTTTCGTGTTTCACGATATCCGCCTGCTTCGGCATTTCGACCACGGCGGGCGTCACGTAATAGGCGTTGGGGTATTTATCCTGCAGCACGCGCTCGCCGCCCGTGACCTTGCCGCCTGCAGCTTTCGCTTTTTTCAGCGTGTCCTGCATGGCATCAAACGCCTGCTTGTCGATCAGCGGGCCCATCAGCGTCTCGGATTCCAGCGGGCTGCCGATCTTCGCGGCCATTGACTGGTATGCTTTTTTCACGCGGGCGACGAATTTATCAGCGATGTCTTTATGCACGATCAACCGGCGCTGGCTGGTGCAACGCTGGCCACAGGTGCCGACCGCGCCGAAGACCGTCGCCATCAGGGCGAGGTTCTGGTCGGCGGTGGGCGTGAGCACCATCGCGTTGTTTCCGCCGAGCTCAAGGATGCATTTGCCGAAGCGGGCAGCCACGCGGGGCGCCACTTCACGGCCCATGCGGGTGGAGCCGGTTGCGGAGATGACGGGGATGCGCTTGTCATCGACAAGTTTTTCGCCGATATCGCGCTCGCCGATGACCAATTCGGAAATGCCCTCCGGCACGTAATCGAGGCCTTCGGCGACCTTTTCAAACAATGCCTGACAAGCAAGCGCGGTGAGCGGGGTTTTTTCCGACGGCTTCCACACCACGCTGTCGCCGCAGACAACGGCCAGAGCGAAGTTCCAGCACCATACGGCGACAGGGAAGTTGAACGCGGAAATCACGCCGACGACGCCGATGGGATGCCAGTTTTCCTGCATCTTGTGCGACGGACGCTCCGACGCGATCGTCAGGCCGTAAATCTGGCGGCTGAGGCCCACGGCGTAATCGCAGATATCGATCATCTCCTGCACTTCGCCGAGGCCTTCGGTCACGATCTTGCCGGCCTCGATGGAGACGAGCTTGCCGAGTTCTTCCTTGTTCGCGCGTAGCACATCGCCGAACAGGCGGATCAGCTCGCCGCGTTTCGGGGCGGGCAGGGTGCGCCATCTTAAAAAGGCTTTGTGCGCGCGGGCGACTTTTACTTCCGTTGTCTTGGCAGTGTCGACCACAACGCGGCCGATTTCCGACCCGTCGATGGGGCTGCGCACCTTCAGCGTGCCGCCTGTATAGGCTTTCGCATCGACGCCCAGTTT
>JAQSWE010000180.1 GCA_029266795.1 Alphaproteobacteria bacterium
TCATTTAATGGCTTTTCGGGGACGAAGAATTGAAAAACTTTTTCAACGCCGTTTCAAGAATGTTCCGGGGCGACCCGAACAAGGTACAGGACACCGGCTATACGCGCCTGCAAAAGGCCGTGGCCGAAAACGACCTGTCGTCAGTGGTTGCCCTCATTAAAATGGGCGCTGATGTGAACATGCGCGGCAACCTGATGTATCCGCCGCTGCACCTCGCCCTCGACAAAGACCGTCATTCCATCGCCGTTGCGCTGATCCAGGCGGGCGCCGATGTGAACCTGCCCGATGCGACCGGCAAGACGCCGCTGCACCGCGCGGTGATGCAATCTCAGGAAACCTTCGTCCGCACGCTGGTGAAACTGGGCGCGGATACCAATGCGAAAGACGATCAGGGCCGCACGCCGCTGCATGTCATCACGACATCGAACCCCGATATCGTCGACCTGCTCGTGCAAAATAACGCGCGCCTGAATGAAAAAGACATCAACGGCAACACGCCGCTGCATACCTTCCTCGACAAGCCCGTGCTGGTCGAAAAGCTTTTGAAAAACGGCGCGGACCCGAATGCGAAAAACGATTTCGGCGTTTCCCCCTACATGATGATGCTGGAGGAAGAGCGCATTTCCCAGTACCCGAAAGTGCTGCAGCAAATGCTGGCTTTCAAGGCCGATATCGGCGCGGCGAACCAGCTGGGCGAAACGGTCCTGCATATGGCGGCGCGCCTCGAAATGGCGGATACCTTCAATTCCGTCCTCGGCGGCTGCGAGCTGAAGATCAAGGACGCGAACGGCAATAACGTGCTGCACGCGCTCGCCCGCACGCAGAACGTGTCGATGATTTTGAAAGCGATTGATAAAGCGCCCGAGCTGCTGCACGACGAAAACATCCATGGCCGCACGCCGCTTGCCGAACTGGTGCGCCGCGCCGACCGCCAACCCTATCGCATCGACGACAAATTTATCGCCGCCGCCCGCGTCATGATCAATGCCGGCGCGAACCCCTCGGTCACCGATGAACACGGCCGCTCGCTGCTGCATTACGCCGTGGCGCAGGACAAGCAGGGCTTTATCGAATATCTGGCGGCCAAGAAAATCAATTACGACGTCATCGACAAGGACGGCAAGGCCGCGCTGCATATCGCCATCGAGCGCAAGAACCTGACCGTGCTCGACCGTTTGCTCGACCTCGGCGCGGATCCCGACCTCACCGACAGCCGCGGCTGGACGGTGCTCGACCGACTCGCCGAAAAAGACGACCGCAACAGCCCCGTCGTGCAGCGCCTGATCGTGGCGGGCGCGCAGTATAAAAAGCAGCTGCCGCTCAACCCTGAACTGATGCGCAAGCGGAACAACAGCCTCGACAAACCCGGCCTTGAAAAGCCGCGTGTCCAGCCGGGCGGGTTGAACGACAACCGCGACGCCCCCAAATTCGGCAATTTCAAGCCGAAGCCGCCGGCGAATAACTAATCGGCGTAGATTTTATTGCCATAAACGGTTGACTCGTCCCCCTGAGCCGCTAAACTGCCATCCGTTGTCATATTCATGATGGAGCGGAGCCATGGGCTACGGTTATATGCGCGAACTGGCCTTGCAGGATGCGAGCGTCGCAACCGCGCTGAAGGATCTCGCCAACCGCATCATTCCCGCCGGACGCTTCGATGATTTCCGCGAAGCGGTCGATGCCGGCGCGATCGATCCGCTGGATGTGCCTGAAAAATTCCCGATGATGTCGGCGGTATCGCAAGTGCTGGCGCTGCCCGAAGCGAAAGACCAGATCAAATGGTTGAAGGAATTGTTCGACGGGGAACGTGAAAAATTCCGCGCCGCCGTCGCGCCGAATTTCGGCTGGCAGTGGGGATCGCCCAACACCAATATCGCGGCCTATGACGATTATCGCGGCTACGAGATTGAACGCACACCGCTGTTCTCGCTCCTCGCGCAGCGCGCCGATGTGACGCTGGCTGATTTCTTCGCGCTCGATCCCCAAGCGCTAGCGCAGAATGTCGTGAACCGCGACGCATCGCAAGCCCCGCAACCGCTGCTGCACCATATCGCCTTCAACCGCGAACTGACCGTGAAGGCGCTGGACGATATCGAGGCCGCGACGGGCAACGCCGATTTCCTGCTCATCAAAAATGCGCGCGGCGAAACGCTCTTCCACCGCATCGCGTCCTATAACGGCAACCACGAAGACGAAACGAAGATCGATATCCTCAGCTGGATGTCACAGCGCAAACCGAATTTGGTGAACGAACCCGACCGCTTTGGCTGGACGCCGCTCGACCGCTTGCTCTCGCACAGCCGCGGCAAGCTCGACACCACGCTCGGGCGATTCCTGCTCGCCTCGAACGCGAAGCTCGCAAAACAGATCGCACCGGAATTCAACCTGAAGGCGCAGCTGCAGGAGAACGAAGGGCTGGGACTCGACAAGCAGCCGGCACGCAAACTAGCCACGCCGACACCGTAAAATTTGACGCGCCGCAATAAAACTTATATACACGTAAGATGCTGAAAAGATTATATTATAGAGCGTAAAGATGGTGATATCGCGCCCGCTTTCTTGACATAATGAACATTCGCTGCGATATTAACCGAATTCGGAAACCTGATAAAACAGCTCCTGAAACGGCGGTGATGAAATGCTCCAGCGTGTAATGGCCAAGGCGGAAAAACCGCAGTCGTCCCAGAAAAATTTCCATCTTAATGTCATCCTCTCGCTGCTGACCGGCATGACGCTGTCGCGCGAAGGCGAAGCGGGGCCGCAACGGCTCGTGGCTTTCCTGCTCGACGAGCAGGCCGATGCCTGCGTCACGATGGAAAATGCGGAAACGGTGCGCCAAGGCATCCTCGAGCAGCTGCCCTTCCTGAATGACATCAACTTCGACAGCCTGCATGAAATCATGCGCGTCGATCCGTCGCCGACAAATCCCTATATCAACGTCTGGCGCGAAATGCAGGCGCTGCAATACGGCGAGGAACATGCGCTGGTGCCGCTCTCGCGCTGGCAGAAAAAATCCGACGCCGCTTAAGCGCGGGCAAATTCGCCAATAAAAAAACCGCCGGGTTACGGCGGTTTTTTTGTATCTGTTTTAGAATTCTTTAGATGCTCGGGCCCAGACGCTTCAGGAAGTTCTGCACCGCGCCTTGCGTGGTGAGCGGCGAGGGCTGCAGATCCGGCTTGGCCGACAGCGACATCGCTTCGGGCTCTTTCGGGCCGAAGAAGCGCGACGAGATGCCGGTGATGTATTTCGTGAATTTGCTGGTGAAGGTCGTGGGCTCCGCATCTGCCGACACGGCAGCTGCGGGCTTTTCCATTTCAGCCATCGGCAGCGCGATGATTTCTTTCTCGTCGCCGCCGAACCAGCCGCGGATCGTCGCGCTGAGGCTGTTCGACTTGCTGCCGTGTTCCAGTTCCTGATGCTCGGCTTCTTCCTTGACGGCCACTTCGTCGCGCTGTGCCTGCTTGATGGTTTCGGACAAGCCGTGTGCGCCCATGGAACGCGCCATTTCGTCGCCGTTCACGCCGTCCATCGCCAGCAGCGTGTTGGTCGACAGTTTTGCGATCAGCATGCGCGCCAGCTCCACGTTGCCGTTGGTCTGGAACAGCATGGCGGCGGTCACGCCCGCATCGGTCATGGCGCCCAGATCGACGCCTTTATACGTCATCAATTCGCGTGCGATATCGTCTTTACGATCCTGCGCCGCCGCGATCAGCAGCGTCACGCCGTTGGCGCGCTTCACGCCGGTGTTCTTTTTGCCGTTTTGCGTCAGGCCCTGCACCATGTTCAGGTCGCCGCGCTTTACAGCTGCGAACAACTCGTCGGTCATCTCGTCCTGCGTAATTTCTTTTTCTTTGGAATAATCGATGCCGCCGCTCGCGTTTGCGATTTCGGTCTCGGGCTTCGGCGCCGTGTCTTTTGCAATATCGGGCGCAGTGAATGTCGCGGTTTCGGCTGTCATATCTTTTCCCATCCTGTCATTGAACATCTGTGCAAAAAGGCCTGCGGTTGCGGCGGTGGAGGTGGCGGCAAAGGCGGTCTGCAACTGGGTCAACGTAACCTCTCTTTTGTTAATCTCATAGTACCCCAGACCCCTGCCTTTGTCAAAAATATATGCTTTTTTTGAGCATATCTAAGTTATTGACGCATAACGACTTCTTAATGCTTTGTTAATCTTTTGGCGCGTCAGACTTTTGACGTAATTAAAACCTTATGTGACAATGCCTTATGATCAAGGCTGTGCTGCTCGATATGGACAACACCCTCATCGCCACGCAAGACCTCTTCGAGGAAGCGCATGGCAGGCTCACCGAATTCATCTCCGCCCGCGCCAAAATTCCGGCTGAAGAATCCCTCGCAACCGTCAGGCGATTCGAGGTCGAGCTGTTCGCCCATTTCGGCTACGGCACCGGCATGCTGCCGCGGGCGTTTGAAAATACGCTGCTGAAATATGCGCCGCACTCATCTGACTCCGATATCGCGGCGGTGCGCCAGATGGCATCCGATGTCTATACGCGCGCGGCGCGCGTGATACCGGGTGTGCCGCAGGCGATTGAAAACATGGCGCAGCATTTTGATTTGTACATCCTGACGGCGGGCGAACCATCGGCGCAGCAACGGCGTATCGACGCGTTGCCGTTCAGGCATCATTTCAAGGGCGCGTTTCCCGTGCCGGAAAAGACGCCGGAAACATATTCTGTGCTGTTGAAAAAACTGGGGCTGCAGCCGCATGAAGTCGTGATGATCGGCGATAGCCTGAAATCTGATATCATCCCGTCTGTCGCCGCCGGATTAGCCGCGATCCATATCCCCCATGCCAACTGGGTGGGCCGCGAAATGGCGGGGCTCAAAATGCCGGAAAGCACGCTGGCATCGGTGTTTAATCATATGAGCGGCGCGGCCGCGCACCTTATTGGGGGCGCGGTGCGGAAAAATTCAGCTGCGCTGCAGCCGGTACAAAAACCAGCATTCCCGCCGGCACGAGCGGCATGACCTCAATTTTCGGTTCGTCCTTCACGCGCAGGAATTTCGTCGTGATCGCGGCGGCCGCGCGTTCCGTCGGGCGGCGCGATGCGTGGCGGAAGCGGGACGGCGTGCGCGGCTCGACCCGGATTTCCTTGTTCTGCTGTTTCGTGTTGTCTTGCGGCGCGGGCGAGGCTTCCTGTTTGAAGCGCGTTTTCAGGTAGGGCGATGAAAAGCCTTCCAGCGCCAGCATCATGCGGCGCACGCGCTCGTCAGTCAGCGCTTCCGTGGCGGGCAGGGCGCTGGTCAGCGCGGCGATCGACACCATCACCTGCGCCAGTTCCGCATTGAACTGGTCTTCGTCGCAGGTCATTTCGAGGGCTTCGCGTTGTGCGAAGCAATGGGCGGCTGCTTTGGGCTTCAGGCCTTCAAAGCGGTTCTTGAGCGTATCGCGATCGAGTAACATCATGGTGGTGATCCCCTTTCGTGGTAGCAACTCAACTTCCCTGACTTCAAGCTACCGTATAAGTATTAAGAATGTGGTACTGGAGGGTGGCGTGTTTTTACAAGTATTTGATATAATTGATTTTTATATTTGAACGCAGCGTTTAGATTCTTGCCATATTTACCGAAATATACTCAACCCGAGCATAGTTTTTGATCGCCCGCGAATCATCGGTTATGTAACTCCCTGACATTCAGGCACTTTTCTTTAACGACTGTCCTGTTAGGATATTTGTATCGAAAATTGGAGACCCTGACAAAGGATTCCCCTGCTTTCAAGATTCAACCGCGCCGCACGACATGCGGGCATCGCGGCCGTTGCCGCAGGCGCGCTTTTCTTCTCCGGCGATGCGCGCAGCCACAAATCCCCCGTCATTGTCGCGCAATCTGCTGCCACGGTCACAGTCACCGATCCCGCTGCGCAAAAGCGGCTCGACCATTTGCGTACAGAAATCTGCCGCACCGCGGATGGCCGCGCGCTGTTCGCCTTTGCGGATGCGAATAACACAAAACTGGAAATGTCGGATTCCAAAACCATGGACGCCGACCTCACAGATGCGATTTTCATCCGCGGCCTTAACTACGGCAAGCTGGTGCAGCTGAACCGGGAAGAAGCCAGCGACAGCGTGCTGATGTACACGGCGGTGCATGAACTGCGCCATTCATGGCACAAGCTCGCCGCCGGCACGCATGACATGGAACTGCCGCCGAAACAGGCCTGGATCCGCGACCGCGTGCTGGAGGCGGATTGTTATTCGTTCGAAATCCACTTCGGCTATGAATACGCCAAGCAATGCGGCATTCCGTTTGATACCGGCACAGGGTCTTATGCGGCACTCGCCAAATCCTACGCCGCCGACCGCGATGCGGGCATGGCTGCCGATATCGCCTATGGGCGGTTGATGGAACGCGCCTTCCCGCATGTGAAGAGCCTTGAATACGACGACGACTTTCTCGGGCGGCAAATCCGCAACTGGGAAGCGGTGGTGAAAGACCCGTGCCTGGGCATCACCCATGCCGATAAATGGGATCGCGAGCCCGACACCAAAGAATTCGCCGCCATGCTCCGCCGCGCAACGACGGTGGGTATCGACGTGAAAAGCGGCCCGTCCGCGCTTGCGGCATGGACCGACAATGATTTCCAATCGCTGGACAAAACCGGCGGTGCGACCAAAGACGACCTCGATAAACTGGCGAAAGCCGACGGAAAGCGCGGCGAAGCAAAAGCGGCCTGGGATGTGTACTGGCAAAAAACACTCGACGCGGTGCGGCGGGAACGTGAAGCCAAAGAGAATAATTCCCAGCAACCGAAGCCTGTCCTTAAGGCTCCTTCCGTTTAAAGGTCTTTCCCTTGAAAAAACTTCTGACCGCTTTCAACCGCCGCGCGAAGAAAACCGCGCTCACCGCCGTTGCCGCTTTCGCCCTGATCGGCGGCATCTCGCATGACAGCCCGCCCGCCCATGCCCTGCCGGAAGTGGCGGCAGCCACGCAAACCGCCGATACTGTTAAGGTGCCTTACGCGACATCACAGGCGCGGCTAGACACCATCAAAGCGAAAATCGCACTCACCCCCACGGGGCAGGCGCTGATCGATTACGCCGTGCGCGAAAATATCCGCATCGAAATGTCGGATTCCAAGGCAATGGATGACGACCCCAAGGATAATATCTTTATCAAGGGTCTCAATTACGGCCACCTGATCCGCCTCAATGGCGATATCGCAAGCGACGATGCGATCATGCTGACGCTGGCGCATGAAATCCGCCATTCATGGCACGACCGCACGGTGAAGTCCGACGAATTGCAGCTGGAGCCGCGCCGCGAATGGCTGAAGCGCCGCATACAGGAGGCGGATTGCTTCGCCTATGAAATCCATTTCGCCTATGAGTACGAAAAGGCGACCGGCAAGAAACTGAGCATCGGCAACCGCGCCACCAACGACTATGCGAAACTGCTCGGCGCGTATGAAAAAGCGCGGGCGGCGGAAGGCGCGACGGTATCATCGGCCTATACCGCGCTGCTGGAGAAAACATTCGTGCATGTGAACGGCCTCGACTACGACAAGCGCTTTACGACGCAGCTGCAGGAAACATGGACGGAAGTGGCGGCGAAGCAGGGGCTGATGCCGTCCTATTCGGCCCGCATGGTCGATCCCGCAACCGACGCCGATTTCGTGCGCGAAATGCGCGAAGTCGCGACCGCCGGATTGGATATCGGCTTCGACCCCGCCGCGCTGTCGACATGGACGGAGGCCGATTTCCTCAGCTTCGAAAAAACCGGCGGCACGCCGTCTAAGAAAGACCAGCAGACGTTTGATTCCGCGCAGGCAAAATTCCTGGAAGCACGCACGACGTGGCAATTGCTGCATCCCGCCAATGATGATGTGATATCGCCGCCCGCGATGTCGGCGCCGGGCAGATTGCCGCCGACGGTCATGCCGGTCGAAAAACCGCCGCGTATCGCAAGGCCCGGCGCTTAAGCGGCGGGTGCCTTGGGCGTCTTCGGCTTGCGGGTTTTCTTCGCGGCCTTCTTCGCGGCTTCCGCCTTCAATTCCTCGGCCTTGTCCTTGTGGTGCTTCGCCACGCGGTACGCGCCGTAAACAGCCAAGCCGCCCGGCAGCGCGATGACGGTGCCGGCGAGGCGTTTCAGCTCGTCCTTCTTCGTCAGGTCCTGCGCGGTGTCCTTCGCCACTTTCA
>JAQSWE010000004.1 GCA_029266795.1 Alphaproteobacteria bacterium
TGGCTGACGGATTGCCCTTCACCATTTCAATCTCGATTTCCGAAAAAGGCTGACGGCGGCCTTGCGCATCGAGGAAGATTTCACCCACATCGAAGGCGACCTCGACGATGCCTTCCTTCTTGCCGCGCCCGACCTTCATGTTGAACGACCGGCGCTCGATGGCGGCGGTGAAGATATGGAACAGGCGCTTGGTGCGGAAACGGCGGGCGACTTCCCTGCCCTCGGCGTCCGAGATTTTGCCAAGCGCGGGAATGTGGTTGGCCACCATGTCCTTGCACTCTTTCCGGAAGAACGCGCCGGCGACAACCCCCTTGGCGGGGGGCAGGTCGAATTTGACGGTCTGCTCATAGGCGCCGATCTTGCCTTCCTTGCCGGCCTTGTACTGCACGCGCACGGAAATGGAATTGCGATAAAGCAACAGGTCGCGGGTATCGAAATAGGCGCGGGGCAGGTATTTATGCTCGACCTTTTTGCCGATCGCTTTCTTGCGCAGCACGGCAAAGACCTTTTCGAGGTCCTTGGGCGACAATTGGAGCTTCAGCTCCTGCTCGACTTCGGCGGATTTGGCGGCAGCTTTTTTCTTTTTGGCCATCGGGAATTTCAGGTAGGCGGGTCAGACCGCGCAGGGTTGCGATTTCGAGACGGCCGCGCCCAGCTTTTCGAACTGGCCCTTCAGCATCTCGGTGAGCGACGAAATCTGCAGGCGGTGCGCCTGATCGTTGACGGAGATAACCTCGGAAAAGACGGCGGAAAGATATGCTGCGTGTTCGAAATTATCCGCGGAGCATTGGATAATCCAGGATTTCATTCCCGCAACGTCAAGTTTTTGTGCCGCCATCCGTATTCCCTCTTCAATGATAGAATCAGATTACAAGTAACTTACACCACAAGTATGGGGCATTTTGCATCGCAATAACAATGGGTTTTATGCAGCTGCTGACGTTTAAGGCGACGTCAGCGATTTGCGGTACGCATCCGTGCCCTGCCGCGACTTGGGATCGGGCTGCACCTTCGCCGACGGCGCGAGCGCGAGGATCTGGTCGCGCAGCTTGTTAATCGCATCTGCATTGCCGGCCTTGCGCTCGATTTCGATTTCATAGAACGGCGTATGGCTGCCGTTATGGGGCAGGATGATCTCGCCCACATCAAAGGCGACCTCGACCGTGCCCTTGTTGCGGCCCTTGCCCGTTTCGATCTCGAAATAACGGCGCTCGATGGCGGCGGTGAAGATATGCTTCAGCGGCTTGCCGAGATAAGGCTTCAGCGCCGCTTTCGCTTCTTTGTCCGTCACAATGGACAGGTCGGGCGCGTGATCCTTCATGGGGTTCTTGATCTCGCGGCGGAACAGCGCACCGCCTGCCAGTGTCGCGCCCTTGCTGATGTCGATCTTGACGGTCTGTTCGTTGCCGCCGACCGCCCCGCCCTTGCCTATCTTGTACTGCACCCGCACCGACAGCCCGTTCTGGTCGAGGTCGAGGGTGGGCGTGTCGTAATAATGGCGCGGCAGGTATTTGTGGTCGATATGGCCGGGCGCGTGTTCGCGGACCAGCGCGTTGAAGACTTTTTCAAGGTCGCCTTTGGACAGGACGATTTTGACTTCCTGTTCGTCTTCGACTTGCGTCTTGGGCGGGCTGGCCATGAAGGTCTCCTCGCAGGGATTGTTTGAAGGCGTTACGCTATCACATGTCTCGAAGGAGTCAATTGCGGTGGCCCGGCGGCTTCTGCCTGAAAACCGCCGTGCGCGGCGCGGCGACAGGCTTGGTCAGGTGGCCTGCGCTTGCGGCATCAAATTCCGGCTCTGCCTCCGGCGGCGCGGGTATCGGCGCATCGAAGCGCTTGCCGCGCAAAATCACATGTTGGTTTTTGACGTTCTCCGGCAGCGGCCCCTTAAATAGCGTCAGCTTCGCAGGCACGGAAATATCCTCGCCCGACAAGGTGCCATCCAGCAGCTTCAGTTTGAATGCCGTCGCCTCGGCCAGCAATTCGCGCGGGATTTGCGGCAGCACGTCGGAAATGCGGGGGCGCGGCAGTTCGCGCAAATTGGTCGGGATTTCGATGTCGATGGTCTTGATTTCCGTCAGCCCCTTCGCCTCGGCCGCCGCTTCATGCTCGCGGAACAGGTAGCTGTCATTCAGGTCGACAGGCTCGACAAAAAAATTCACGCCGTTACGGTCAGCCACCAGCGGCTTTACCTTGAACGCGCGGTTGACGAGCGACCGCAGGGAATCTGGTTGTGACATGAACCGTCCTCTATTCAAAAATCTTCGCAACTGTCGAAGTTTAAAAAGTATAGGGGCACGTGTTAGTTATGTCAATAAATCCGGATTAACCCTTATAAACCAACCCCCTGCGAGGGACGGCGCGGTGGAATAATGGCGGGAGTGGCTTGCGGTTTTTCGCTGATCGCCGCAACAAGGTCGGCCACAGATTTTCCCCCGCCAATATCGCGCGACAGAATTTGCGGATCGTTGAAGCGCGACAGGAAAGCATCCTGCAGCTTCTGCGGGTCAATCGCGCTGAAATCCTGCAGCAGCGCTGCGCGCGCCTGCGCGTCATAGCCGAATTTCGCATAGGTCGTAGCGATTTTCACCAGGTCGTCGATGCTGTCGGGGCTGTCCGGCGCGCGGGTTTCGACCACGCCATGACGACGGATATTCGGCATGGTGAGTTGCAGCGACAAGGCGTTGTCGAGAATTTCCGTCGTCAGCGCGCCTTTGGCCAGAAGCTCGCCCACCGTCGGTGTTGCACCGAACACTTTTGCGGTTGATGTAAAACCCTCGGCCGAATGATCGGGAATGAACGGGATTTTCAGCGTCAGCAGACGGTCGACGATATGCGCTGTCACCGTTTCATTGCTGTCGGATTTCAGCGCGGCGAACACCGGCACCATCTGTTCCGGCACCAGCACCGCATAGGTTTCGTGCAGGCGCTGCTGGCGGGTCGTGCGCTGCGACAGCGCATTGCCGACATCCACCAGCATCAGCGCGCGGTAAATCTGGTTGAAGTCATCGCCCATCGGGTCGAAATTCACCTGCAAGCCGCAGCAGGATTTCATGGTGTCGACCAACGCATCCGCCTTGTCCTTGCCATGCACACCGGAAAGGTATTCGCGGTAAGCGCCGAAGCGCGAGCGCGGCGTATCTTCCGCCTGCAAAAAGCTCGGCATATGCCCCCTGCCCTCGACACGCAGGTCGAGGAAGGCCGCCGTTTCATCGAGCGCGCGGCGCAGCACGCGGTTCATATCCTCTAGCTCGGCCAAATCGCGGCAGGGCTTGGTCGAAAGTTCAATCTGCCCGCCCGGCTCGAGGCTCACATCACCCACATCCGGAATGGTCAGCGCAACGATGCGGCCCTTTTCATGCGCGGCAGTTGCGCCCAGAAATTTCGCTGCGAAATGTTCCAGCACCAGCTCGACCTGATCGAAAGTGATCGGGCGGCCCTCCGGCGTCGTCACGAACAGCTCAAGTTCGGTGCCGATCTTGCCGCCGGCGTTTTTGGATACCTTGGCGAGGAGATGTTCCTCGATCTCGGCGCGGTTGCTGAAAATATGGTTCGGGTTCGCGGAATGATAGACGCGGGACATGACAATGCTCCGTTTAAAACTTGGCTGATCTTTGGGGAATGCTTTGTTTTAGGACGGCCTTAAAGCCGTCACATCATGAAATAGTGGCTTAACGCCACCAGAGAGGTGCCGCGTAGGCGAGAGAAGCGCAGGCCACGAGGGCCGTATAGAAAGTGAGCGTCAACATGCGCGAAGTAGTAACACGGCGAGTCGCGCAGAGTCAAGGGGTATGGAAAACAGCTATACTTCCGGAATAAAACGATGTTTGGCGTTATCCCCAAAAACCGCTTACTGGATACTGCCGATGATCTCCAGCGACGCGCGGCGTTCCGGCTGCGGGGCGGCGGGATTGGCGGGCGTGGTCGCATCGGCAGGCTGCGTTGCGGGCAGCGGCATCGGTGCTGCCTGCGGCGGCTGTGCAGGACGTGTGCCGATGGCGACAGGAATGCCGTCGGCGCGCCAGACGGCTTCTTCAACCGCACGCCAGTTGATGGTTGTGGCGGGGCCGGCAGCCTTCTGGATTTTTTCGTAGAGGTCGAGGTTGGGCGAATAGCGCGCCTCTTCCCATTTCGCCTTTTTCACTTTCGGCGCCATCTGCAGGAACATGGTATCGCCCTGCCAGCCGATTTCGTGGGTCGACTTCATCAGGATGACAGGCGTGCCGATGCTGACGGCTTTATACAGGCGCTCGATATCTTTTGCGTACATGCGCATGCAGCCATGGCTGACTTTCTTGCCGACGCTCGACGGTGAATTGGTGCCGTGGAACATGATGCCGTCAAGACCGACCGAAATCGCGTATTTGCCGAGCGGATTGTTCGGGCCTGCCGGAACGAAATCGGGCAGGTCGGGGCTTTCCGCGCGGATGCGGGGCGGCGGGGTCCAGATCGGGTCTTTGCGCTTGTTATAAACTTTGGTTACGCCGGTCGGCGTTTCCCAGCCTTTTTTGCCGGAGGCGACGGGGAAGGTCATGACCTGCTTGCCGTCTTTAAAATAAAACAGCCGCGAGGTTTCCAAATTGACGACAATCCCTTCGCGCGCGAATTCGGAGGGGATCAAGTGCATCGCGCCGACGGTGATTTCGGTGCCGGGTTTAATCTTGTTCGGGTTGATGGCGGGATTGGCGGCCTGCAGCTCGACATACCCGACGCCGAATTTCTGGGCGATCGTGGAAAGGTTTTCGTTCTTCTGCGCTTTGTAGCTGATGACAGCCCCGACGACATCGCCGCTGATGGGTTCCAGCGCATAGGCGGAAGGAACGGCGAGAGAGAGGGTGAAAAGAGCGGCGAAGACGGAGCGAAGATACATGATGATCAAGACCTTGCGTTGTTCCACTTTTGGGCTCCACCCCTTTCGGGCGACTCCCGTATTCAGTCCAATATTAACCCTGTCATATTAAAGTCTGGTTAATACGACAAAGCTAAATCACCCTTATTTATCATGCGGATAAACCCGCAAATCGGTTCAAAAATTTCCCATATTGTAAAAGCGCAGCCACTTCGCTATGAAAGCGCAGTATTTATGAAAGCGCAGTATTAATGAATCGAATTCACAGGAGGGCTGCATGGGCAAGCTCTGGAACAGAACACCGGGCGCGGACGGTAAAGCGCAGCTGAACGAAGTGGATCTCGGGGCGGTCGCGATCACCTCCCCCACGATCGTTTACCTCTCGGGCTTCCTCACGAACAACAACCAGCCCGGCTATATCGCGGGCGGCATCAAGAAGATGGAAGAGATGCTGGGCGGCCGCACGGAGATTGAAGTGCAGCTGAAACTCTTCGCCTGGTCGCATACCAGCCTGAAAAATTTGTTCAACCTCGCTGCCTACAACATGTTCCCCGCCTCCCGCTCCTCGGATGCCGGCTATGACCTTGGCGCGAGCATCCTGATGCCGCTGGTGGCCGAAGGCTTCACGCGCGATGCGAAGAACAACGTCACCGGCACGCCCCTGCCCGCCGATGTGGCGCGCAAAAATTTGCGCAATGTCACGCTGTTCGGTTATAGCGCCGGCAGCATCGTCGCGCAGGAAACCTTCAACGCGACGCTGAAGATGATGAAGAAAATCGGCTATGACGAAAAGGAAGCGCGCAAGGTGTTGAAAGAAGTCGTGCTGGTCTCCGTCGGCACTATTTCGCGCCCGTCCAAGGAAACCGACCGTTTTTCGACCGTCTACCTTGTTGCATCCAACGACCGCATCAACCGCGCGAAGAACTGGATCTGGGGCACCCTCGGCACAACCTTGCGCGCACTGTTCAAGATCGGCGCGGACAAGCACAAAAAACAGCTCACCATCCGCTCGCTGTCGGATTCAAGCGTGTTCATCACGACCGCCGTGCGCCCGACTTTGTATGAATGGCAGTATGACGACAAAGGCGAAAAGGCACAGAAGAAATGGTTCGCCGGCCTCTACCCGAAATGGTCGGGCCGCCGCAGCTATCACGAACTGCCGCATTACCTGACGACAGACGATAAGAACAATGGCTTTGCAAAAGTTGTGCTGTATTCGCTCATCAACGCCGTCAACCGCGATGCGCAAGTGGCGCCGATGGATTTGATCCAGCCGCCCTCGCGCGACACCCACGCCGCCGAAGCGCAAGCCGCCTACCGCGAACGCATCGAACAAGCCATCCGCCCCGCCCCTGCGGCGTTCCAGCAGCCGAAGCGGAAGTATTGGTGATAACCTGCTCATAATGCAGACTTTTATAGCTACACCCCATGTAGAAAATTGACATAATAATTGAAGCGGGTTACATTTCTTTCCAAAGCTAAAGTGCTACTACGCGACAGAGCGGTTTTAACTTTGATGGATCATCGTTTCTCGCCTGTCTGATACCGCACCTTGCAAAACTGTCATGACCAGACCGGAGAGGCACATGCCCGTCTGGTAAATCATGTTTTGCAAGGAGACCGCGATGAAAACAAATTCCGATAAGTCCTACACGAAAGAGCAAATGCAATATGCGCTTGACCGGCTGGCCCATGAAGCCAGCTGGTGGCTCGGTATTGTCTCGGTCTCGTCATCCCCCCTGACGGCTGCATTTAATGAGATCGGGAAACGGCGTGTGCTGAACAAGATAACGGAAAAACTTGCGCCGCTTCTTGCTGCCGATGTTAAACACGGTGACAGTCTTGAAAAAAAGCTGGTGAAGCTCGCGGCTGCCGCGCAGGAGCAAGGGTACGAGATGAGTTCCTGGTCTTCGCCCCTGCCGCAAGTTCAGGCCATTGTGCAGGAAGCAGAAAAATCAAATGCCGGAAGATGGAAGACACTGCGGATTACGCACCAGTATCTTCAAAAAAGAAAAAGATCTTAACTGTAATCCGGAGTAACGCTTAAGGCGCGCGCCTGACCGCAGGCCGCCAGTTCTCGATCCGGTCGCGCAGTTCCTTGATCTGGTCGGAGCTCAGCTTGCCGGTGATGGAATTGCGGGCGATGCCGTAAGTGTCATAGCCGCCGCGCATGGCGACGGAAAACCAGAAATAGGCTTCGACGAGGCTTTTTTCCACGCCGTTGCCGTTCAGGTACAGCAATCCCAGATCGTATTGCGCGTTATTGTTGCCCTGCTCCGCCGCGCGCGTGTAATACATCGCGGCTTTCTCGAAGCTCTTCTCGTATCCGGCCGAGCCGGTGGCGTGATACTGGCCGATCACGTATTGCGCGCGGCTGACGCCCTGGTCGGCGGCTTTCTTGTACCATTCGGCGGCTTTCTTCACATCCGGCGCAACGCCGCGGCCTGCGTCATAGGCGGTCGCAATGTAATACTGGCCTTCCGCATGGCCGCTTTCGGCCGCCTTCAGATACCACTGCGCGGCCATGCCGTTGTTCTGCTTCACGCCCTGCCCCTTGGCGTAGAGGCGGCCCATCTCGAATTGTGAATCCGCGTCGCCCTTTTCGGCGCGCTCCAGCACCTGCTTCGCTTTCGCTTCATATCCCTGCACGAATTCGCGCAGTTTCACGAGGTCTTCGCGCGCGCCGGCCACGCCCTGCGCTGCCGCCTTCTTGTACCATTCACCGGCAAGCTCGTAATCCTGCTCCGCCGCCGTGCCGGTTTCATAGCGTTTCGCCAGCATATACTGCGCCTGCGGATGCCCCTGCTCCGCCGCGTTGCCGAGCCATTCGGTTGCGGCCTTCGGATCTTTCGTCGTGCCGACGCCGTTTTCATAGGCCATCGCGGTCTTGAACTGCGCCTCCGCGATGCCCTTTTCGCCCGCTTTTTTGTAATAACCAAAAGCCTTCGCGATATCCTGCTTCACGCCCACGCCCATGGCGTAGTAATTCGCGGCGGCGAACTGTGCTTCGGCATTATCCTGCGCGGCTGCCTTTTCAAACCAGTACACGGCCTTCGCCTTGTCGGACGCGACACCGCGCCCCGCATCATAGAAAAGGCCCAGATTGTATTGCGCCGATTGCGACCCTTGCGTCGCCGCTTTCTCGTACAGCTCCGCCGCTTTCTTGTCGTCCTTCGCCACGCCCTGACCGAGATCGTAGAGAACGGCGAGGTTGTGCTGCGCGGCGGCAGAGCCCTGCGCCGCCGCCATTTCGTACCACATCGCTGCCTTGGTGAAATCTTCGGGCACGCCGTCGCCCATGTTGTAGCGCCGGCCCAGATCGAACTGCGCCTTCATGTCGCCTTCCTTGGCGATTTTATTCAGGTAGGCGAGCCGCTCGATCAGCTTTTTCTCGGCCTCGATGCGCTGCTCTTCTTTCTTGGCTTCCTGCTGTTCTTTCGTGAGCGGGCGCGGCTGTTTGGCTTCAACAGGCGCTGCGTGAAGCGAGGTGATCAGCGCGGCCAGCGCGACAGCAGACATCAGCTTTTTTATCATGGGTCACCTCCGCTTCAAGGGTATCGCGGAACGGTCGGAAACGGCAAGACGGATATGATTTTAGGTGTTCCATAACCTTAATCCAAAATTGCAGAGGGCCGCGTGGCGGGGTTAAACATCCGTTCACGCGGCCTCTTCCGCTGTCTTGCCCGACTTGAGCCGCTTATTCGCGGATGCCGCGTAAGCTTGCATCGTTGCGCGAAAGGCCGGTCTTGATGCCGCCTTTCAATTTGGGTGCGCCGCGCTCTTTGGCGTCGCCGTAATTCTCGTCAGGCATTTTACGGCCTTCCTGCGCGCGGGGCGCGCCGCGGCGGGTGCGGCTGCCGCCCTCGTCCCATTCGCGTGCGCTGGCACCGGCATCGCCTTTGCCCGAGCCGTAGGTCTTGTCGGTATCGACGCCTTTTTTCGACACAGTGTCCGCCTTGCCTTTGCCGGCCAGCGTATCATCCGCATAGCCCGAGGTTTGGGCGCGGTCGCGTGCGTCGCGCTTGTCGCGCGTAGTGCCGCGGGGGTTCTGGCCGCCTTCATCGCGCGCCTTGGACACGCGGCGACCGGTATCGGCGATCACCTCGGGTCGGGATTTGGTGTTTTTCTTGGGGGTAGATTTTGCAATCGCGCCTTTGTCTGTTTGCTTTTTCATGGTGTTTTCCTTTTCAAAGAGAGGGAGTGCTGGCAGACCAACGGGCGGAGACGTTGCCAGTTCCGTTATAACGGCTGCGTTACAAAAGCACCGCAAATGCCGTGATGGCACCGGCAATGATAAGCAGCGAAACGCCAACGACCGAGAGCAGCCCGTCCCGCGCCGTAAACCCCAGCGCGAGCAGGAAAATGGGCGCGACCAGCAGGTCGGGCAGGAAGGGGATCATGCCGATCACCATCACCAGCAGGGACTGGATAATGATCAAAACCGCAGCAATTTTCTGAAACGCCGGCCCTGTAAAAATAGCGGCGCGGCGCTGTGTAAAGCTGTCGACTTTCTTGATCGCCGGCCCCGCCTTCTTGACCGCACCATCAAATTTCTTTGCGCTGACCGACATCTTTTCCATGCGTTTGGGAATCCACGGCGCATGGCGGCCCGCGATAATCTGCGCGGCGATCAGGATCATGAAGGCAGCGCCGATATCCGGCACGCCGGGAATAGCACCAGTCGGGAGCATGATAAAAATGCAGGGCACGAGCAGCAAAGGTCCAAAACCGCGGTCTTGCAGCGCGAGCAGGATATCGCCGAGACGCAGCCGTGTGCCCGACTTCGCGCCGCGCAACTGCTGCACGACGCCCATCAGGCTTGATTTTTTCTTGGTGGAACTCGCCGCGCGTGTCATGGCGCAGTCCTAGATATGTCCGCTAAGCATCAAAACGATGACGACGACAAGGGCAATGCCCAGACCGCCGCTCGGGTAAATGCCCCAGCTTTTGCTGTGCGGCCATGCGGGCAGCGCGCCGATCAGAAGAACGATTAATAAAAGAAGAAGAATGGAAGAAGTGCCCATGATTAAAAATCCCTTTGCCGGTTAACGCCAAGTGCCAACCTGCGGGGGATGTTTATGGTTCCTTGACGGTCACTTCTGGCTCTGGATATCGCGCAAAAGCGCCGAAAACTCCTGAAAACTGATGGGCTTGACGACATGGTGGTCGAAACCGGCGTCGAAGGCCTGTTTCTTGTCGCTTTCCTGCCCCCAGCCGGTCTGGGCGATGAAAACGGTGTTCTTGAATTCTGGCAGCGCCTTCAGCTGCTGGCACACTTCATAGCCGGTCAGGCCCGGCAGGCCGATATCCAGCAGCATGATGTCGGGATGGATTTCTTTCGCAAGCGCGACTGCCGCAAGACCGTCATGGGCGATGGTCACCTTGTGGCCGATCATTTCCAGCATTACGCCCGTCGTCTGGGCGGAGGGGATATTGTCGTCAACGACGAGGAAGTTCAGCGGCGCCGCAGATACGCCATCCTGCTTTTCTTCCTGCGCCACATCGGCGGGCTTCTGGTCGGACAGCGGCAGCGAAATGGTGAAGGTGCTGCCTTTGTCGAGGCCGTCGCTGGCAGCCTTCAGCGTGCCGCCATGCAGTGCGACGAGCTGCTTCACGAGCGCAAGCCCGATGCCGAGCCCGCCTTGCGATTGCGTCGTCTTCTGGTCGACTTGCGTGAACAGGTCGAAAATACGCGGCAGCATTTCTTCGGTAATACCGATGCCGTTGTCGGTCACGGCGATGGCGACGCCGTTATTCTCCGCGGTTGCGGACAGGCGAATCTGCCCGCCCTCCGGCGTGTATTTCGCGGCGTTGTTCAGCAGGTTGCTGATGATCTGCGAGATGCGGATGGGGTCGGCATTCAGCCACAGCGCGTCCTTGGGGACGTCGAGCGTCAGCGTATGGCGGCCGGCGTCGATCAGCGGGCGGCTGACCTCGACCGCAGAATCGATGGCCGACTGCACGCTGATGAGGCCGCGGCGCAGCGCGATCTTGCCCTGGCTGATGCGGCTGACATCCAGAAGGTCGTCGATGAGCCGCACGAGGTGCGACAGCTGCCGGTCCATCATGTCGCGCACATTCGTCGACATCGCCTCGTCTTTGCTCATGCGCAAAATCTGCAGCCCGTTGCGGATGGGGGCCAGCGGGTTGCGCAGTTCATGCGCCAAGGTCGCGAGGAATTCATCCTTGCGGCGGTCGGCCTCGCGCAGCTGGTCGCCGTATTTGCGGCTTTCGGCCAGCAGGCGCTGGTTTTCGCTGGCGGATACCGCCAGCTCGTCGCGCTGGCTCTGCAATTCCTGCTGCTGGCGATAGAGGTCGAAAAACACGCTTGTTTTCGATCGCAGCACATCGGGCTCGATGGGTTTGTAGATGAAATCCACCGCGCCCGCTTCATAGCCGCGGAAACGCCGCTGGCGGTCATGCGCGCCGGCGGTCAGAAAGATGATGGGAATGCGGCCGGTGCGCGCCGTGCCGCGCATCATCTCCGCCAGCTCGAACCCGTCCATGCCGGGCATCTGCACGTCCAGCAGCGCAAGCGCCACGTCGTATTGCAGCAGCAGCTCCAGCGCCTCGGTGCCGGAGCGCGCCTTCAGCAGCACAAGGCCGTCGCGGCGCAGGAGCCCTTCCAGCGAGAGAAGATTTTCTGCGAGGTCGTCGACAAGCAGGAAATGTACAGGCGTCTTCGGCATATTACGTCCCCGCTTTTTTAAGATATGCCGCGATGTCTTCGAGGCTCAACACTTGAGCCTCCGGACATGCCGCCGCCGCCGCTTGCGGCATCGCGGTTGCGAAGGCAAGATCAGGGCGCTGGACCAGCCCCTGCCCGCCCGCATCGATGATCGCGCGCAGGCCCTTGCTGCCGTCGCTGTTGCCGCCGGTCAGCACGACGCCGATCAGCCCCGGACCATAGGCATCAGCGGCTGTTTCGAACAAGACGTCGATCGAGGGGCGCGAAAACATCACGGCCTCGTCGTTCGACAGGGAAATTTCATGCGTCGGTTCCACCTGAAGATGGTAGTCGGGCGGCGCAAGGTATGCAACCCCGGGTCGTATGCTGTCCTTGTCCTCGGCCTCGCAGATGCGGATCTGCGATTTCGCCTGCAGCAGATCGACCATCATGTTGTTGCGGTCGGGCGGCACATGCACGACGACGAGCACGGGAACCCTATATGCCGCCGGCAGCTCGGGCAATATGACGGACAAGGCCCCCAGCGCCCCCGCCGAAGCGCCGATCACGATAGCTGCGGGTTTGGTTGCTGCATCTGCCACTATGCACCTAATTTCTGGTAAAGGCGCTCGTCGCGCGAAAAATCGGCGAAAGCGTCCGAGTGTTTGGAGAAGCGCAGGCTTTCCTTCGACCCCAGGCCGAGGAAGCCCTTCCGGCCCAGTGAATCGCGGAACAGCCCGATGGCACGGTCTTGCAAATCACGGTCGAAATAGATCAGCACGTTGCGGCAGGAAATCAGGTGCATCTCGCCGAATACGGCATCGGTCACAAGGCTGTGGTCGGAAAACAGCACGCGGCTGCGCAGGGTTTTGTCGAACTGCGCCCCGCCATAATCGGCGGTGTAGTAATCCGACAGCGACGACTTGCCGCCCGACAGGCGGTGGTTCTGGGTGAATTGCTGGATGCGGTCGGTGCTGAAAATGCCGGCTTCGGCCTTGCGCAGCGCCTCGGGGTTGATGTCGGTTGCGTAGATCATCGCCTTTTCCTCCAGCCCCTCCTCCCGCAGCAGGATGGCCAGCGAATAGACTTCCTCGCCGCTGGAGCATCCGGCGACCCAGATTTTCAGGGACGGATAGGTGCGCAGATGCGGGACGACCTTTTCACGGATCGCCTTGAAATAGCTAGGATCGCGGAACATCTCGCTGACCTGCACGGTCAGGAAACCGAGCAACTCGCGCAAGATGGCAGGATCGTGCAGCGCCTTGTCCTGCAACTGCGAAAAGGTCGCGCAGCGGAAATGGTCGCGCGCCTGCACCAGCCGGCGCTTGATCGACGCGATGGCGTAATTGCGGAAGTCATAGTGATACTTGCGGAAGATCGCCTCCAGCAGCAACCGGATTTCTATATCGTCAGTCTTTGCTACAGGCAGGTCGTCGGTCATCTCGGCATCCACACCCGCGCCAGCGACAGCAGTTTTTCAACGTCGAGCGGTTTCGCCATGTAATCGTTCGCGCCCGCATCAAGGCATTTTTCCTGGTCGTCCTTCATCGCCTTCGCGGTCAGCATGATGATGGGAAGCTTTTTCCATTCAGATTTCTTGCGGATTTCACGCGTGGCGGTCAGCCCGTCCATTTCCGGCATCATGACGTCCATCAGCACGAGGTCGATTTTCGCGGCGGCGTCGCCTTGCGCCTTCTCGAGCGCCACCAGCGCCTCCTTGCCGTTGCGGGCGATCTGGATGATGGCACCGCGGGGCTCGAAGATATTGGTGACGGCATAGACGTTGCGGATGTCGTCCTCGACGACGAGAATGCGGCGGCCCTCCAGCACGGCGTCGCGGTTGCGCGCCTGCTGCAGCATCTTCTGCTTCTCCGCCGGCAGTTCCGATACAACTTGGTGCAGGAACAAGGTCACTTCGTCCAGCAGCCGCTCGGGCGATTTCGCGCCTTTGATGATGATGGAATGCGAATATTTGCGCAGGCGCTGTTCTTCCTCCGACGACAGGTCGCGGCCCGTATAGACGATCACGGGCGGGAAGGAATAGGCATCTTCGCGGCTGATGGTTTCAAGCAGCTGGTATCCGCTGGCATCCGGCAGCGACAGGTCGAGCACCATGCAGTCGAAGGTCGAGGCTTTCAAAAGCTCGAGGCATTCGGCGGCGCTGCGCACGCCCACGGTTTCCACCGCCTGGGAATTCAGCAGTTTACCCACCGCATCCAGCTGCACGGCGTCGTCTTCCACGATCAGCACGCGGCGCATATGCGTCGAGAAACGTTCCTCGAAGCCCTTGATGACGTCGGAGAGCTCTTCACGCTTGACCGGCTTCAGCATATAGCCGACAGCGCCCAGCGACAGCGCGGTCTGCGCGTAGTCGGAGCCGGAGACGACATGCACGGGAATATGCCGCGTGCGCGCATCCTGCTTCAGGCGGTCGAGCACGGAAAGGCCCGAGTTGTCGGGCAGGCCGACATCGAGGATCACCGCGCTCGGCAGGTAACGCTTGGCCAGCTGCAGCGCCTCCGCCGCCGTATGGGCGACAAGGCACTGGAAGTTCAGCTCATGCGACAGGTCGAGCAGGATTTTCGCGAAAGACGCGTCATCCTCGATCACCAACAGCAGGCGGTTTTTGGGATTCAGTTCCTCGCGGTCGTCAATGATCTGGCCTTCGCCATAGGCGCGCGCAACCGGCCGCGCGGCAGGCATGGAGTAATCGCCGGCGACAGAGTCCGATGCTTGCGTCGTCAGCGGCTGCGCCTTGGGCGCAAGGCCGGAATCATAAATCTCGGGCAGCATGACGCTGAAGGTGCTGCCTTCGCCCACCGTGCTCGCCAGATGGATGCTGCCGCCCAGCAGTTTCGTGAGCTGGCGGGAGATCGAGAGACCAAGGCCCGTGCCGCCGTATTTGCGGCTGATGGCGCTGTCCGCCTGACGGAAGGCTTCGAACACCTGCTGCTGCTGTTCTTCCGAAATGCCGATGCCAGTATCGGTGACGGAGAATGCCACGCGTCCGTTATCCGCGCGGCTGAGCGACAGCACGACCCTGCCTTTTTCGGTGAACTTGATCGCATTGGAGAGCAGGTTTTTCAATACCTGCTCCAGACGCTGGCGGTCGCTCACGATCACGGCGGGGCAGCCCGGATCGATGCGGGTTTCAAAGCTCAGCTGTTTTTGCTGCGCGAGCGGCTGGAACATGCGCACCAAATCGTCGAACATGCGGCTGACGGTCATCTGTTCGGGGCGTATCTCCATATGCCCCGCCTCGATCTTGGAGAGATCAAGGATGTCGTTGATGAGGGTCAGCAGGTCGTTGCCGGAAGACTGTATGGTCAGCGCGTATTTCACCTGCTCTTCAGTCAGGTTGCCGTTGGGGTTATCGGCCAGCAGCTTCGCCAGGATCAGCGACGAGTTCAGCGGCGTGCGCAACTCGTGAGACATGTTGGCGAGGAAGTCGGATTTGTAGCGGCTCGCCTGCTCCAGCTCCTGCGCCTTGGTTTGCACGATGGTTTTCGCACGGGCGAGGTCGTCGCGCTGCGTTTCCAGCAGCGCGGTCTGTTCTTCCAGCTGGCTGTTGGTCTGCTCCAGCTCCGCCTGCTGCTGCTCGAGGCGCGACTGGGATTCGCGCAAGGAACGCCCCTGCTCCTCCAGCTCCTCGTTCGACACGCGTAGTTCTTCGCTCTGCGCCTGCAATTCCTCGCCCTGGCGCTGCGTTTCTTCCAGCAGGTTCTGCAGGTGCGCGCGGTAGTTGGCGGCGCGGATGGCGACGGCGATTGGCTCGGAAATGCGCTCCAGCAGTTCCTTCACCGCTTCGTCGAATTCATCCATGATGCCAAGCTCGAACACCGCTTCGACCATCATATCGGATGCGGCGGGTGCGATCACCAGATGGCGCGGGTCGCCATGGCCGAGCGCGGAGCCGAGGCTCAAATATCCGTCCGGAATGTCGCGCACAAGGAACACGCGGCGGTCTTTCGCCGCCTGCCCCAGCAGGCTTTCGCCCGGCTCGAACGCCAGCGGCGTCTGGCTGGTGGCCGGCAGGCCATAGGTCGCGACGCGCTTGAAATTCACGCCGTCCTTGGCAAAAAACGCGCCCACCTGCGCGCCGAAATATTCGGTGCAGAATCTGAGAATATTTTCGCCAAGATTCTCGACGCGCAGCTGCCCCGCCATCGCGGTTTGCAGGCCAAGCTCGCCCGCCTGCAGCCATTCGGCTCGGCGGCGCGCGGCGGCGGAGCGGGACATCATTGCGGCCACGATCAGCGCCAGCAACGCGCCAAACCCGACGCTCAGGAACCCGCTCGTCTGCGCCACGGCGTATGAAGCCTGCCGTTCTTCTATTTGCGCCCTGCGGAAGTCGCGCACGCGGGCCTGCATCTTGTCGACCGTCTCGCGCGCGGCATCCATCGACGCCTTGCCGCGCTGCGTTTTAACGACGTCCAATGCGGCCTCAAACCCCTCGTTGCGGCGCAGGGTGATTGTTTCGGCAAGCTCGTCCATCTTTGCCTTGATATGACCGCGCAGGATCTGGACGCTGGTCTCTGTTTCCGCATCGCCCTTGGCTTCGCCCTCGAGAAGCGCGAGGCTATTCGCGAGTCCGGTTTGGGCGGCAAGATAGGGTTCGAGGTAGCGCTCGTCCCCTGTCATCACAAATCCGCGCTGCCCCGTTTCGGCATCCTTGAGGAGCGAGATGACTGACTCCAGCGAGATCAGGGATTCATGCGTTGCGGCGACTCTTTCGGCGCTGTTATTCAGCGTCTTGATGTTCATGTAGGAAATGGCGCCGCTCGCGGCGAAGAACAGGAGAACCGCGATCAGGCCGCCGGTGATGGTTAAATCCGCGCCCGCGCTTTTCGCCTTGATATTATTCGTCTTGTTCATATGCCCTCTGTCGTTCTGCGCCGCTACGGCTGCATGCCCTTTGGCCCTGAACCAGCATAATCGGTTCAAGGGTAGAATGTATAACGCCTTTCTTGCTGTTTCGTTCCCGTAAAATGTTGATAAAGTCAGGTAATTTGGTTTTACGGAATAGCGAAATTCTCGGGTTTTGGCGGGAGAGGTGCCCTTGGCAGGGCGGTAGGCGAAAAATCCACTCATCCTGATACCATAACACATAATTGCGTTAAGCGCAAGCGGTAGTTTAGGTTGATGCAGCTTGCTGACGCAGCGCAACAAGGGTTATGGTCAACTATCTTAAATTGCAGGATATCAATGGCCGATGTGATCACCACATTGCTGGCGAAAATGACTCTGGACGAGAAAATCGGCCAGCTGAACCTTGTCATCGCGGGCGATGCCGTGACGGGCGCGACCGTTTCCGAAGGCGTGGAGCAGAAAATCGCCTCGGGCGCGGTCGGCGGCATGTTCGGGGTTTACGGCGCAACGCCGGTGCGCGCGCTGCAAAACGTCGCCCTTGAAAAAACGCGCCTGAAAATTCCGCTGATCTTCGGCCTCGACGTCATCCACGGCCACCGCACCATCTTCCCCATCCCGCTCGGCCTATCCTGTTCGTGGGATATGGCGATGATTGAAAATATCGCGCGCCTGTCGGGCGACGAAGCGGCGGCGGAGGGGCTGCACTGGGTCTTTTCCCCCATGGTCGACATCACCCGCGATCCCCGCTGGGGCAGATGTGCCGAGGCAGCGGGCGAAGACGCATATCTGGGTTCGCGCATTTCCGCCGCGATGGTGCGCGGGTATCAGCAGAACGGCGAGAATTCGGTGCTCGCCTGCGTGAAACACTTCGCGCTGTATGGCGCGGCGGAGGCAGGACGCGATTACCACACGGCGGATATGAGCCGGTTAGCCATGTTCGAACAATATTTCCCGCCCTACAAAGCCGCCGTCGATGCGGGTGTCGCGAGCGTCATGACATCGTTCAACGATGTCGAAGGCATCCCCGCGACCGGCAACAAATGGCTGCTGGACGATGTGCTGCGAAAACAATGGGGTTTCAAAGGTTTCACCGTCTCCGATTACACCAGCGTGAACGAGATGATCGACCACGGCATGGGCGATTTGCAAACCGTTTCAGCCCTCGCCCTGAAAGCGGGTCTGGACATGGACATGGTCGGCGAGGGTTTCCTGACCACGCTGAAAAAATCGCTGGATGAAGGCAAGGTTTCCGAAAACGACATTACCACGGCCTGCGGACGCATACTGCGGGCGAAACAGCAACTCGGTTTGTTCGATAACCCCTTCAAAAACCTGCGCGATGAATCGCCGGCAGAAATCATCCTCTCGCCCAAGCACCGCGCCACCGCGCGCGATGCCGCCGCGCGGTCCTGCGTGCTGCTGAAAAATGACGGCGATATCCTGCCCCTGCGCCGCGACGCCAAAATCGCCCTGATCGGCCCGCTGGCCGATGACAAGCGCAACATGCAGGGCACCTGGAGCATCGCGGGCAACTGGGAAGAATGCGTATCCATCCTGCAGGGCATGAAAAACGCCGCCCCCGCCGCCGAAATCACCACCGCGCTCGGCGCGAATGTCACCGACGATCCGCTGATTGCCGCGAAGGTCAATATCTTCGGCGAAAAAGTCATTCTCGACCCGCGCACGCCCGACGAACTGATCGCCGAAGCGGTCAGCACCGCCGAACTCGCCGAAGTGATCGTCGCCGTCGTCGGCGAAGCGCAGGAAATGTCGGGCGAAGCGGCGAGCCGCGCCGATATCGGCCTACCGGGCAACCAATCCGCGCTCATCGCCGCGCTCGCCGCCACCGGCAAGCCGCTGGTGATGGTGTTCCTCAGCGGCCGCCCGCTGGTCATCGTGAATGAATCGAAACAGGCGGGCGCGATCCTCGCCATGTGGTTCGGCGGGACGGAGGCGGGTAATGGTGTTGCCGATGTGCTGTTCGGCGATTACAACCCCGCCGGAAAACTCAGCATGTCCTTCCCCTATGCGGTCGGGCAAATTCCTGTGTACTACAACCACAAAAAAACCGGCCGCCCCTATGCGGGCGAATTTCCGGGCGTGGTGGATGTGCCGTCGAAATTCCGCTCCCGCTATCTCGATATCCCGAACGAGCCGCTTTATCCGTTTGGTTTTGGCCTCAGTTACACCAAGTTTGAATACAGTGACGTCACGTTGAGCGAAACCGCCGCACGCGGCAATGCCAGCATCACCGCCGCCGTCACCGTTATGAACACCGGTAATTACGACGGCGAAGAAACGGTGCAGCTTTACATCACCGACCCCGTCGCCAGCATTTCCCGCCCCGTGCGCGAGCTGAAAGACTTCCAGAAAATTGCGCTGAAGCGCGGCGAGAGCCAAACGGTCACATTCACCATCACCACCGACCACCTGAAATTCTACAACAACGACCTGCACCATGATTGGGAAGCAGGCACCTTCATTATCCAGATCGGGCCGCATTCCGCGCAGCTGCGCAGCGCATCGATCACATGGGAGAAATAGACATGGCAAAAGACAATTTGAAAAAAGACGGGTTGAAAAAAGACGGCGCCAAAAAAGGCATCACCGGCATCTTCAACGAAGCTGCCGTCAAAAAGGGCCTCAGCGATGATCAGCTTCTCGACATCGTACAGAAACAGACGCTGCGCTATTTCTGGGATTTCTCCCACCCCGATAGCGGCATGGCGCGGGAACGCAGCAATGTGGTGAAGGGCTACGGCTACGACCTCGATTGCGTTACGACCGGCGGCACGGGCTTTGGCTTCATGGCAATGGTGGCGGGCGCGGAGCGCGGCTGGATCGACCGTGACGAAGCGCGCGGGCAACTGGAAAAAATCATCGGCTTCCTTGAAAACGCCGACACATTCCACGGGGTCTTCCCGCATTTCCTGAACGGCACGACCGGCAAGACAATCCCCTTCTCCCCCAAAGACAACGGCGGCGATCTTGTCGAAACGTCGTTCCTGATGATGGGGCTGCTGACCGCCCGCGAATATTTCAAAGAAGACCCCGCGCTGCAGGCGCGCATCACCAAAATGTGGGAAGCGGTCGAATGGGACCATCATGTGCAGAACGGCAAACTGCTCTGGCATTGGAGCCCCAATCACGGCTATGCGATGAATTTGCCGATCGAGGGCTGGAACGAATGCCTGATCACGCATGTGCTGGCCGCCGCGTCGCCCACGCATCCTGTCCCTTTAACTGTATATAAAGACAGCTGGCAGAAGGGTGCCGATTTCATCAATGGCGGCGATTATGACGGCATCTATAAAAACGGCGTGCCGAGCGAGACGATCACGCAGCCGCTCGGCCCCTTCCTCGGCGGGCCGCTATTTTTCGCGCATTACAGCTTCCTCGGCCTGAACCCGAAACAGCTGAAGGACGAACACGCCGATTATTTCGAACAGAACCGCGCCCATACGCTGCTCAACCGCGCGCATTGCATCAACAACCCGATGGGGCATAAGGGCTACGGCGAAAACAGCTGGGGCCTGACCGCGGGCGACACCGTCGGCGGCTACAACGCGCATTCCCCCACCAACGACAACGGCGTGATCACCCCGACCGCCGCGCTGTCATCCCTGCCCTACACGCCGAAAGAGTCGATGCAGGCGCTCCGCCATTTCTACGAAACCCTCGGCGATAAAATCTGGAGCGAATACGGCTTCGTCGACGGCTTCAGCGAAACCGCGGACTGGCAGGCGAAATCGCATCTGGCCATCGACCAAGGCCCGATCATCGTCATGATCGAAAACCACCGCAGCGGATTATTGTGGGATTTGTTCATGAACGCGCCGGAAGTGAAACCGGCGTTGGTGAAGTTGGGGTTGAAGCAGGCGGCGAAGCCGGGAAGCGAAATCACGCCCAAAGGTCCCCAAATTGGCACTTAAATGAATTTCGTTGTATAGATATAATTAAATAGGCTATTCACCGCATGGAGGAAGGGGACTAAATCCAGCGCTCCACCTTTCGGTGCGGCGAATTTCCTTTTTTGCCAGAAAAAATCGATAGTCCGATAATTTCTCCTCAGTAGTCGCATTCAAAAGTTTTTTATCTTCTAAAAATTTCTGAATTTGGTCAGCGGGAATAAATTTATCATCTTTAAAATATAAACACGATAGTGTGTCCCACTCCTTAGCATCCGTCTCTGTAAGAATTGTTTCGCCTTTATCATCTTTTGTAATAAGCAGGCTTAAACCGTAAGCAGCGACAATGGTCCACAATTTCGATGCTTCCTCAATTTTCTCCTTCGGAATACCCACTTCTTCAAGCGATTTGTCCAAAGAAAGTTTGTATTGGTAACGATTATCAAATGTAACCGTATGCATGAACATTCCTTGAAGCGCCAGCTCACTATAAACAGGCGTAGACAAAGCAAGCGCCATGTCCTGTAGCTGTTTCAGTGTAGCGTTGGCCTCCGCAATTGTTTTCTTCAACTGCGCCTCTAATCCCCACAATTTGAAAACTTCTATCTTCTCGATATTTATCACCATAAGAAATATTAAAGAAAAAAGACAGATTAGTGAGGCTTCTTGGTATAGGGGATCTTCTTTTTTATAAATTTTGTAAAAAATAATTCCTACGGGAATAGCAAAGACGAAGATAAAAGAAAAAATCATAAATAAAATGTTCATTTTGCCTTTACCGCCGAAAGTCTTTTTTCGACGTTTTGCAACGCCAGATCTTGCTGCGCGATCTTTTTGTTGAGGTTTGAGACTTCCGTTTCCAAATCTCGTAACCGCGTATCAAGAGGCTTAATTCCCAACTGTGCAAAACTTGAGGTAGTTAAAACCAGAGGCCGATCTGATCCTTCCGCAAAAACGGAAATAGCACTTTTCCCTTTCAGAAATTCCTCTAAATGTCTGTCTTCGTCTTTAACTTTTTCTTGAGACACTTCTGCGACGCCGAGCGCATTGCTCGCCAAGAGCGCGCAGATTGAAATACCTAATACAGCTATGAGATTTTTGTAATTCATATACGGTATCCGATTAAAAATTTGGAGCGGGTGACGGGAATCGAACCCGCACAGCTAGCTTGGAAGGCTAGAACTCTACCGTTGAGCTACACCCGCGTTTGATGCGGTTTTGAAGATACATGCAGGCATGGAATATGTCCAGCCTTGGCTTTGCGGGCAATGGAATCAGGGGGTTATTGCCGCCGTGGCGCATCTGCCGCCCCTGCCCTGTCATTCTGAGCGCAGCGAAGAATCCCTCTTTCTTGCCGAAGGGAGATCCTTCGCTTTCGCTCAGGATGACAATCTGGTTATTTCTTGCCCGACCTCGGCTTCAGCGGCGTGGCGGGGGGCGTGGCGGGGGGGGGCGGCGTGACCGGTGCGGGCGTATGCGCCTGCGCGAAGGGGAGCGCGGGGGCGAGCGGGTGGCGGAGGACGGGTGCTGCGGGTGCCAGCGCTTCCGGCGGTAGTTGCTGGGATGGCGGCGGCAGGTGCTGCTGCATGGCGCGCGCTAGGCTGATGGGCGGCGTGGTGGTTGCCGGTGTGACAGGTGACGGCGCGGCGGTGACAGGCAACGCCCCCGGCGTGACGGGTAACGCACCCGGCGTAACCGGTGACTGCATCCCCGTAACAGGCGGTGCCCCTGTCGCGGGCGGCAGCGTCAGGCTTTGCATGGGTGTCTGCATGGGCGTCGTCATCATCGTCGTGAAGGGCTGCGGCGGCGGTGCAGGCGGCGGCGTGACGGTAGCGGACGGAATAATCGTGGCGGGCGGCGGCGCGGCTGCCAAGGCGGCAAGGCGGAACATTTCTTCTTCGATCAGCGGGTCTATCGGCGGCAACGGGGGCGTTGCGGGCGGCAACGTTGCGGCAACAGGCGGCGCGGCGGCGGCCTGCGGATGCGCCTGCTGCCATGCGGCCTTCGTGACGCCGAAGGTGGTCGCCGCCGTGTCGATGGGGCGCGCAGCGGGTTCGATCTTCATCATGGTCGCCTTCAAATCGCCTTCGTCGCGCGCGACATGGCTGAAAGCTTCCTTGAAGATCATG
>JAQSWE010000181.1 GCA_029266795.1 Alphaproteobacteria bacterium
GAAGTCAGGGCAAACCATAAAACCAAGGCAGGGGCAATTCAAGGGGAATCTGGCAGCCTTTTTTGCCACCGTCGCAACCCCTTGGGAACAGGCGCTATTATACACGCGCGCGGTTTTTCGGGCGGCGGTACAGGGTCGAGGGGCTCACCTCCAGCAGGCGCGCCGCATGGGGGATATTGCCGCCGCAGTAGTCGATGGCGGCGTCGATCGCCGCCTGTTCGACCCGCCAGAGCGGTTGCGGTTTCGCGGCCTCGCGCATCAACTTCATCGAATCCTCCAGCGCGGGAAGCGCCAGCATGGCGGCGGTCAGGGTATCGCCGTCATGCATCACGGCGGCGCTGTAGAGCGTGTTGTGCAACTCGCGGATATTGCCCGGCCAGCTGTGCCGCTGCAGCGCGGCGAGTGCGCTGGCATCTAGCCGCAGCGGGGCGCGGTTTTCCTGCGCGGCAATCGCGGTCAGAAAATGCGCCGCCAGCAGCGGAATATCCGCCGCGCGATCGCGCAACGGCGGCATCGCAATCGTCACGACGGCGAGGCGGAAATAAAGATCGTCGCGGAAATCGCCCCCGCGCAGGTCGCGATGCGTCGCGGCGATCACGCGCACATCGGCGCGGCGCAACGATGCCTCGCCGACGCGCCGGTATTCGCCTGTCTCGATAAATCGCAGCAGCTTTGCCTGCAGCGCGGGCGCCATTTCGGCGATTTCGTCGAGGAACAGCGTGCCGCCATCGGCCTGCGCCACCAGCCCGCCATGATCGCGTAGCGCCGTCGTGAACGCGCCCTTCACATGGCCGAAGAGTTCGCTTTCCATCAATTCGGGCGACAGGCTCGCACAGTTGAGCGCGACGAAGGGCTTCATCGCCCGCCTGCTGCCCGCATGAATACGTCGTGCCAGCATTTCCTTGCCCGTTCCGGTCTCCCCCGTCACCAGCACGCGCGCCGCGCTGTTGGCGGCTTTGTCGGCGCGTTCGAGTGCCTCGATCAACAAAGGCGACTGTCCGATCATGTTACAATCCATGCGGTTACTCCCCGGTACAGGTGCAATTATAGGTTGTCAGTCTTAACAAGTCGATAACAACAAAAACCCCGCCTTTTGAGGGGCGGGGTTTTGTCAGGAGAAACTATTAAACGCTTATTCGCGCTGTCCCATAAAGCTCATCAGGAACTGGAACAGGTTGATGAAGCAGAGATAGAGGCTGAGCGCGCCGATGACGGCCAGCTTCTCGTTCGTTTCGCGGCCATGCGCCACGGCATAGGTTTCCTTGATCGTCTGGGTTTCCCAAGCGGTCAGCGCGGTGAAGATAATCACGCCCAGGCCGGAGACGATGAAGTGCACCATCGCGGATTCAAGGAACAGGTTGACGATGGCGGCAATGAAAATACCGATCATGCCCATCATCATGAAATGCCCCATGCCCGACAGGTCTTTCTTGGTCGTATAACCAAAAAGGCTCATCGCCGCAAAGGTTGCGCCCGTGATGAAAAACACCCGGGCAATCGACGCGCCTGTGTAAACCGCGAAGATGGTCGCCATCGAGGCACCCATCAACACGCAGAATAGCACGAACATGCTGCGCGCCTTGCCGGCATCCATGCGGAGCAGCTTGGCGGGCGACAGGCCGAACCAGAGGAAAGCGAGCGGGGCGAAGGCGAAGACCCAGTACAGGGGTGCCGTCGTCACGATGTTGTAGAGGGGGGCGAAATTCGCGATGCCAAAGGCCGTCGCGCCGGTCACGGCAAGGCCCCAGGTCATGTTGTTATAGACCGAGCGCATATGCGACTGCAGGCCGGCATCGACAACGCGGTCGGCGGTCGCCGTCATCGGGCGGGTAGAAGAGGGATCATCAGTCATAGTTCATTCCTTTCGAGAGAACTTCTGGGGCTTTTACGTTGTATTATATAACGTAGATCACTGCAATAATATTGCTATGCGACAAAGCATTGATTTCAAATAATATTTTATTGGTTTCTGAGCCATGGCGCGGGTTTGTGGCGCAGCGCCTGCCAGGTACCGAAGAACCCCGCCCCCAGCGTCAGGCCAAGGCAGGCCGCCGCCACGTAAATCAGCGATAACAGGCTGAATTTCCACGGCAAATGCATGATGAAGGTGATGACGGCCCAGGCAGCAAGCGTGCCGATGACCGCCGAGATTAGCACCGTCACGCCACCCAGAATTCCATATTCCAGCAGGAACGTCTTGGCGATCCGCGCCCGGGTCGCGCCCAGCACTTTTAGCACCACGGCGTCATAAACATGCCGGCGGCGCGATGCTGCCATGCCGCCCGCCAGCACCAAGGCACCCGCGGCCAGCGTGACCGCCGCCGAAACCCGCACCGCCTGCGCAATCGCCGCGATGACCGTGCCAGCGGTATCCAGCGCCTCGCGCACACGGATGCTGGTGACGTTGGGGAATTCCTTGGCGAGCGCCGCCTGCAGCGGCTCCTCTTCCTCGGGTGCCAGCACAACGGTCGAAATGGCGGATGCCGGCATATCGTCGAGCGCGCCGGGGGCGAAGGTGACGGCGAAATTCATCGTGAAGCTTGCCCATTCGATGTCGCGCACGTTGGCGACCGTTGCGGTGATATCCTCGCCCAGAATGTTGACCGTCAGCTTGTCGTTCACGCCAATCGCAAACGCCTCCGCCACATCGGTCGAAATCGAAATCAGGGGATCGCCCGCGTAATTCTCCGGCCACCATTTGCCCGCCGTGATGCGGCTATGGTCGGGCTGCTTGGCGGCATAAGTGAACCCGCGGTCGGAATTGACGACCCAGTCATGGGTTTTGTCGACCAATGCCTTTTCCGCGTCATTGCCGTTCACCGCAACGATGCGCCCGCGCAAGGACGGCGTCACTTGCAGGCTATGCGCGGATTTAAAGGTCGATGTCATGGCGCGGAAACCCGCTACCTGATCCGGCTGGATATCGATAAAGAAAAACGACGGCGCATCGGCGGAAAGATCGTCATGCAGCAGGCGGGAGAAGTTGTATTCGACGAGCGCTACCGCCACCAATACCGTCAGGCCAAGGCCGAGCGACAGCACCGCGCCCGTCGTCACATTGCCGGGACGATACAGGTTGGCAACCGCCATACGCGCTTCCGGCTTCGACGGCAGTTTGAGGCGGCGGAGCGCGGCCTTCACGGCGGCGGAACAGGTGAGGAAAACGAAGAACGTGCCAAAGGTGCCGCCCGCAAACCACAGCGCAAGGCGGTGGTTCGGCGCGCTCCACACGCCGAGCGCGGCAAGCGCGAGCGAAGATAGCACGACGCCGATAATGACGGCCGTTGCGGGGCGGCCCGCCTTATGCGCAATCGCATCGCGGAATAAATCATTCGGCGTGACCTTCACCGCGCGACCAATCGGCCACAGACTGAAAGCCAGCGTCGCAAGGAAGCCGAATGCCGCCGACAGCGCAATCGCGTCGGGATAGAATCCGCCAACATCGGAAAACGACAGACGCTCCGTCAGCAGCGTGCCGCCGATGCGCGCCGCCACTGCGCCTATCGCCGCGCCAATCGTAATGCCGATCGCGGCAAGCGCCAGCACCTGCAGCAGGTAGACGCGGAAAATAAATTTCCCCGGTGCGCCCAGGCATTTCAGCGTCGCAATGTTCGCCAGCTTGGTATCCAGATAGGCGCGCACGGCGTTGGAGATGCCCGTGCCGCCGACCAGCAGCGTTGTGAGCCCGATGAGGGTCAGGAAAAATGTCAGCCGCTCGATATACCGCTCCAGCCGCGGCGATGCGTGATAGAAGTTGCGTACGCGCAATTCCGCTTGCGGAAACGCGTCCTTCAACTGTTTTTCAAGATCGTCATAATGTGCTTCTTCGCCGCCGCCCTTGGTGGCGATACGGTGCCGCCATGTCAGCGAGCTGCCGGGGCCGCCCAAGCCTGTCAGCGCGAAAGCTTCATTGGTCACCGCAATGCGCGGCGCAATCGTGAACAGCGCGCCGCCGACCGTATCGGGCAGCGTGTCGATCACGCCGCGAATGATTGTTTTCAATCCGCCCACCAGCACGATATCGCCGACTTTTATTTCCAGCCGCGACAGCATTTCTTTTTCGGCCAGCGCGCCATAGGCATCGCCGTCCTTCTTCAGCAGTTCCTGAATCGGCGTATTCAGCGGCGCGCCGGCGGCATCCAGCAGCTTCGGCGTGCCGTAGAGCGGATAAAGCGTATCGACCGCCTTGATCTCCGCCAGTACAGATTTGCCCTCGTCCCCGCGCCGCGCCATGGCGCGGGTTTCCATCACGGTCGATATGCGGCCAAGATTTTTCTCCATCCATTGCAGCTGCTCGGGGGTGGCGGGTTTATACAGCGTGCGCACCTCCATATCGCCGCCCAGAATCGCGCGGCCATCGGCGATGAGACTGTCGGCCATCGTGCGCGATAGAGACTGGATGACGCAGATCGCGGCCACGCCCAGCACAAGGCAGAGCAGGAAAACGTAAAAACCGGAAAGCCCTGCGCGCAATTCACGCCGCGCGAAAGTCAGGCTCTGGCGCCAGCCGTAATTCATGCGGCGGCGTCCTGAATTTTGCCGTCCTTGATGTGAAGGGTGCGGTCGCATTTATCGGCGAGGGCCGCGTCATGCGTGACCAGCACCAGCGTCGCGTTGTTCGCGCGCGTCATGTTGAACATCATCTCCATCACCGTCTTGCCGGTATCGGCGTCGAGGTTGCCGGTCGGTTCATCCGCCAGCACAAGGCGCGGTTTCGGCGCGAAGGCGCGGGCGACCGCCACGCGCTGCTGTTCGCCGCCCGACAGCTGGCCAGGATAATGGGTCAGGCGGTGGCCGAGGCCGACCGCGCGTAAGGCGTCTTCCGCGATCTTGAACGCATCCTTGTTGCCCGCGAATTCCAGCGGCACGGCGACGTTCTCAAGTGCGGTCATGGTGGGGATCAAATGGAAATTCTGGAACACGATGCCGATATTGTCGCGGCGGAATTCGGCCAAGCCGTCTTCGTCGAGGCCGCCCAAGTCGCGGCCCGCGACAGTCACGCTGCCGGAAGTCGGGCGCTCAAGCCCGCCCAGCACCATCAGCAGTGTCGTTTTGCCCGAACCCGACGGCCCCATGATGCTGACCGTCTGCGATGCGGGCAGGGTCAGGGAGATGTCTTTCAGGATATGCACAAGCCCCGCTTCGCTTGCCAGACTTAAGCGCACGCTCTCGAGGGTCAGGATAGACGTCATCAACACCAGCCTTTCATGCCTTTAAATTAAGGACAAGTAAGGCGATTTCAAGGACTTCCGTAAATACAGCGCACTTTTATTTTCCCCGCCTACTGGAAGATTGGCTACGCCCGCCCTAAAATCTATCCATGTACTCATTCATCCGGAAACTCGTCCTCGTTATGACCCTGACCATCGCCCTCAACAGCGCGGCTGCCGCTGATACCGGCAGAACCCTGATGGTGTTCGGCGACAGCCTGACGGCGGGCTACGGCCTGCCGCGCGGCGAATCATTCCCCGACAAGCTGGGCGAACGGCTGAAAAAGGAAGGCCTGAATGTCGAGGTGCTGGGCCGCGGCGTCTCCGGCGAAACGACGGCAGGCGGGCTGACGCGCCTTGAATACACGCTCCGCAAAAACCCCGACTACGTCATCCTCGCGCTGGGCGGCAACGACATGCTGCGCGCGATTGATCCGCGCGTGACCCGCGCCAACCTGAAAAAGATGCTGGAGATTTTGAAGGCGCGCAAAATTCCCGTCATGCT
>JAQSWE010000182.1 GCA_029266795.1 Alphaproteobacteria bacterium
GCAGGTGAATTTTTTATGAAAGACCGCAGATGAACAAGGATATCCGCCACCTCGAAAATATCGCCCAGCTGATGGACAATCGCTTTGCCATTCCCGGCACATCCATCCGCTTTGGGCTTGATTCAATCTTCGGCCTTGTGCCGGGGATCGGGGATACAGGCACCATTCTTGTTACGCTTTACCTCACCACCCTCGCCCGCAAGCACCGACTGCCGAAGAAGGTCATTGCCCAAATGTACCGCAATGCCGCCATCGACTGGGCGATCGGGCTTGTGCCGCTGGCGGGCGATATATTCGATATCGGATTCAAGGCAAATTTACGGAACGTCGCGCTATTGAAAGAACATATAAAGGGGCGCTAAACTGGAATTAGAAGCAGGAGCCAATCAGAATGTTAACGATTACTTACGTCAGTTCTGCGATGCGGCTTTTCAAGACTGACGAGCTTTATAAACTATTGGAGATTTCCCGGGACGCCAACCGCAAGCACGATATAACGGGGATGCTGCTGTATAACGCGGGCACTTTCATGCAGTCGATCGAAGGCCCCGATGCCGCCGTGAACCAGCTCTACACAAATATCAGGAAAGACCCCACCCATCACATGGTGATGACGTTGATCGAGCAGCCCATCGAGCAACGTGCATTTCCAAATTGGAGCATGGGGTTCAACAACCTGACAGGCCGCGAAAGGCCGTCAGTGGAAGGCTTCACGAATTTTTTGCAGGAATGGCAAAAGCGGGACGAGCTCATCAATAACGCATCGCATGCACACCGCCTACTCCACAAATTTCGCGAGAACCAATTGCGCGGCGGATACTTCTAGCCGGGCTTGTTCGCGAAGAAGGCCTTGCGGCGCTCTTCCTCTGCGAAATGGAGTTTCTTGTCCGCATCTTCCTTGATGATCCCCGCCAGACGCTGGTCTTCCTTGGTCGCGTATTCCGCGCGCATCTGTTCCTGCGTCGGGGGTGGTGCAGTGTTTGCATCAAGCAGCTTGCCGACGATGCCGAGCAGCATGATGCCGGTCACGGCCTTGGTCAAATTGGAATTCGGATTTTTGGAGTAGACTTCCGCGCCGCCGCCGAGCGCCTGCATCATTGAATCGCCAGGACGCATCTGGGGCTGTCCCTTGCCCTCCATCGCGTTCAGCATGACGCCGGTCAGGATGCTGTCGCGCACGAGCGTCATGAGGCCGCTATTCTGTTTGCCGACAACCGAGGCGCTGGGGCCGACGGTCGAGGTGGCTGAATCTCCGGGGGTCATCGAAAGCGTACTCATGTTTAAAACCTTTTACGTCGCTGCAAATTGATAGGCGATATTCGTCAAATGCTTGGGCGGATTGTTCTGGTCCACCACCTCCAGCAGGCCAATTTCGTTTTTGTCGCGGAGCTTCTGACAGATATAGGGGCTCAGGCCGCGCTCCGAAAACAACACATCCTGATCGGTCAGCAGGTCGACCTTGCTCGCGCCGACCTTAAACATGATGGGCACGTTTTTCGGCAATGGCCCGTTAATCACCATCACCACGTTGCCGGTCGCTCCGAAAATAATCACGCTTTCTGAAATCATGAAATGTCCTGACCTAAATTATATCATGAATTCTATGGGAAAATGCTTAAAGGCGGGTTAAGCAGCTAAAAAGCCCCCTAACCCGCTGGAATATCGCGAGGTTTCAGAAATAAGATTACTTAACGCTGATCTTGAAAACAGCCTGTTTTGCAGGAGCGGAAGACTTCTCCCACGGGCGCTGCCACTTAGCTTCGATCTCGATCTCGCCGTCTTTTTCCGCGCGGAAAATCGTGCGCTCGACCGCACCGCCGCCGATGACCATTTTGCCGGGATTGGTCGGGATCGTTTCGCGACTGATGACTGTCGCATCGCCCGCCGTCACCTTGACGTCCCACATATAGCCGGTCGAGACGTTGCCATCGAGGTCGAGCATGAACAATTCGCCCTTTTTCACGGCAATAGCGTTGAATTTCTCGCTCAGTCTTTTCATGCGAAAACGTCCTTTATTTTGAAAGATTTTAATAGGGATACAACATCACCAGCCCTTTGAAAACAGGCAATCCGCATGGTAGGCTTGCGCGTCAATTTTAGCGGGAAATACGATGTCAAACGGCAAGCCACTTAGTTTTCAGAATCTCATCCTGACGCTGCACCAGTTCTGGTCGGATCAGGGCTGCCTTATCCTTCAGCCTTACGACATGGAGGTCGGCGCCGGTACCTTCCACCCCGCCACCACGCTGCGCGCGCTCGGCACCGAGCCGTGGAACGCCGCCTATGTGCAGCCTTCCCGCCGCCCGACCGATGGCCGCTATGGCGAAAACCCGAACCGGTTGCAACATTATTACCAGTATCAAGTCATCATGAAGCCGTCGCCGGAGAACATCCTCGAATTGTATCTGGAGAGTCTCAAGAAAATCGGCATCGATTCAAAATACCACGACATCCGCTTTGTCGAGGACGACTGGGAAAGCCCGACGCTGGGCGCCTGGGGCCTCGGCTGGGAAGTCTGGTGCGACGGCATGGAGGTGACGCAGTTCACTTACTTCCAGCAGGTCGGCGGCATCGAATGCAATCCTGTCTCGGCGGAAATCACTTACGGCCTCGAACGCCTCGCAATGTACATCCAGAACGTGAACAATGTGTACGATCTGGATTTTAACGGGCGCGGCGTGAAATACGGCGACGTGTTCCTGCGCGCGGAGCAGGAATATTCGGCACATAACTTTGAATTCGCCAATACCGATAAACTGATGCAGCATTTCAAGGACGCGGAAGCAGAATGCAAATCGCTGCTGAACGTTCAATCGACGCATCCGTCGAACAACGGACGCAAGGGCTTGGCCCTCCCCGCCTACGATCAATGCCTGAAGGCCAGCCACCTGTTCAACCTGATGGATGCGCGCGGCGTTATTTCGGTCGTGGAGCGTCAGGCCTATATCGGCCGCGTCCGCGAATTGGCGAAAGGCTGCTGCGAAGCATGGCTCGGCGTTTATGGCGACGAGCAAGCGAAGAAGGAGGCTGCATAACATGGCCGAATTTCTCCTCGAACTTTTCTCTGAAGAAATCCCTGCGCGTATGCAGGTGAAAGCGGCGGACGACCTGAAAGACCTCATCACCAAGGGCCTGACCGACAAGGGCCTGACCTTCACGAAGGCCGAGGCACATTCGACGCCGCGCCGCGTGACGATCGTGGTCGATGGGCTGCCGCTGGAAAACAATCCTGCGCCCATCGACAAAAAAGGCCCCAGCATCACCTCGCCGCAGCAGGCGCTTGACGGGTTTCTGAAATCCATCGGGCAGACGAATTTTGATAAATGCGTGAAGGAAGAAACGCCGAAAGGTACTTTCTGGTTCTACCGCGAAGCCGTGAAAGGACAGCCAACCGATAAAGTCCTGACCACGATCATCGAAGACGCGCTGAACAAAATTGTCTGGCCGAAATCGATGCGCTGGAAATCCAGCACGCGCCAATGGGTGCGCCCGCTGCATAGCATTATCGCGCTGTTCGACGCGAAACCTGTCGCGGTTGATTTCGCGCTCGGCGGCGGAGAGAAATCCGTGATTGCCGGCAAATCGACGCAAGGCCACCGTTTCCTATCAAGCGGCAAAATCGAAGTCTCTAACTTCGCCGATTACCGCGAGAAGCTGAAAAAAGCCCATGTACTGCTGTCGCGCGAGGAGCGCAAAGACATCATCTCGAAACAGTCGCAGGAACTGGCGAACAAGGCCGGCTTGAAAATCCGAGAGGATGAAGCGCTGTTCGAGGAAATCGTCGGGCTGGTCGAATGGCCGGTGCCGCTGGTGGGTGAATTCGAGAAAGAATATCTGGATGTTCCGCAGGAAGTTCTGATTTCCACCATGCGCGGCAACCAAAAATATATCGCGCTGCTGGATGCAACCGGCAAGCTGTCGAACAAATTCATCGTCGTCGCCAACATGATCACCGAAGACGGCGGCAAGCAGGTCGTGGCGGGCAACGAGAAAGTCCTGCGCGCGCGTTTGTCCGATGCCAAATTCTTCTGGGATCAGGACCGCCGCCAAAAACTGGAAAGCCGCCTGCCCGCGCTGGAGCAGATTCCCTTCCACCATAAACTCGGCACCGTGCGTGACCGCGTCTCCCGACTGCATTCGCTGGCGCAGGAAATCGCAGAACTGCTGGGCTATGATGGCAAGGCTGCCGCCCGCGCGGCTGAACTCTGCAAGGCCGATTTGACGTCTGGCGTTGTTTACCAGTTCCCCGAGGTGCAGGGCACCATGGGCCGCTATTACGCGTTGCATGACAAAGAAAAACCCGAAATCGCGCAGGCGATTGCCGAGCATTACAAGCCCGTCGGCGCGAATGATACCTGCCCCACCGCTCCCGTTTCCATCGCGGTTGCGCTGGCCGATAAACTGGATGCGTTGGTCGGGTTCTTCGCCATCGATGAAAAGCCGACGGGTTCGAAAGACCCCTTCGCGCTGCGCCGCGCCGCGCTCGGCGTTATCCGCATCATCCTTGAAAACAAGCTGCGCGTGTCGCTGTCGATGCTGTTCCAGAAGTCGTACCAGCTTTACGGCGGCAAGATCAAAAACCTGCGCCCTGAAGCAGATGTGACAAAAGACCTGACGCAGTTCTTCACCGAAAGGTTGAAGGTCGCGCTGAAGGACCAAGGCGTGCGCCACGACCTGATCGATGCGGTGTTTGCCGCGAAAGCCGATGACGACCTGACGCGTGTGGTTGCGCGCGTCAATGCCGTGCAGGATTTCGTGAAGACAGAAGACGGCGCGAATTTGCTGGCGGGTTACAAACGCGCCACCAATATCTTGCGCATCGAGGAAAAGAAGGATGGCACATCCTATTCCGGCAAGGACGTGAAGGAAGCGCTGCTGGCGGAGGAGCAGGAGAAGAACCTGTTCACCGCGCTGAACGCATCGGGCGGCAAGATCAAGTCCGACCTCGAGAAGGAAGACTACAAATCGGTCATGTCCGGCATGTCGGGCATTCGCAGCGCGGTCGACCAGTTCTTTGACAAAATATTGGTGAACGCGCCGGACGCGCAGTTACGCGCGAACCGCCTGTCGATGCTAGCCAGCATCGCCGGCACGATGAACGAGGTCGCAGACTTTTCGAAACTAGAGGGGTAATATTTGATGTCATCCAACGCAGTGCTCAAGACCAGCCCGCAGGCCTCAGGCAAATGGGTTTACAGTTTCGGCAAAACGCTCTGCGAGGGAGATTCATCCCAGAAGAACCTGCTCGGCGGCAAGGGCGCCAATCTGGCGGAGATGAGCAAGATCGGCCTCCCCGTCCCGCCCGGCTTCACGATGTCCACCGAAGTCTGCACCTATTTCTACCAGAACAAGCAATCATACCCCGGCGATCTTGACGCGCAGGTGAATGGCGGCTTGGCGCAGCTTGAAAAAGAAATCGGCGCGGTCTTCGGCGACGTGAAAAAGCCGCTGCTGCTTTCCGTGCGCTCCGGCGCGCGCGTATCGATGCCGGGCATGATGGATACCATCCTCAACCTTGGCCTCAATGACGTCACGGTGAATGGCCTCTCCACCTCAAGCAACAACGAGCGTTTTGCGCAGGATTGCTATCGCCGCCTGATCCAGATGTATTCCGATGTCGTACTGGGCGTCGATCATGACCTGTTCGAGGATATCCTCGACACCTACAAGCGCCG
>JAQSWE010000183.1 GCA_029266795.1 Alphaproteobacteria bacterium
AATGCGCGCCCCATGGATAGGCGGAGACGTTGTTTTTGCCGCTCTGCGCATTGCCGCCGGTATCAGGTTCTAATTCGAGCAGCGTGAAATCCGCGTTTTCCTTGTGCAAGCGGTAGCCTGCCGCCAGCCCCGCGATGCCGCCGCCGATGATGACGGTTTCTTTTTCGGTAGTGGATGACGGCGCGGGAAAAGATCCGCCCCGCAGCTGGTGGCCGATTTTGGCGGAAGCGCCGAGAATTTTTCCGGTCACCGGTTTTGCGGCCTCGGCCAACGTCACGCGCCCGAAACCGAGCGCCGTAAACCATGCCGCGCCCGTTTTCAGCAACTGCCTGCGCGTGAATATCATGTCAGTAAATCTGGTATTCCGACCATTCCTGGTCGAAATAGCGCACCAGCGCCTGATCGTCGAGTCGCTGGATTTTGGTATCCAGATGCGCCATGTCGGGCGGGAAATAGAACATATCGGCGGCGGAGCGCGCCGTGATGTATTTGAGCCCGTCGGGGAATTTTTCTGGCGGCGTGTAATCCGACAGGGTGGCGATCACGTAGCCCCATTCGCCGAAGGCCGGCACGTTCAGGTGATAGGGCGCGGTCTTGAACCCGGCATCCTGCAGCGTGTTGTTGACGCACCAGAACGCCTTGCGCGCGACGAGCGGCGAGGTGCTTTGCACGGCGATAATGCTTTTGTCATGCACAAGGCTCTTCAAAGCGGTGAAAAATGTTTTCGAATACAGCTTGCCGATGGAAAAATTAGACGGGTCGGGCACGTCGCTGATGACGGCGTCGAATGTCGGCGGGTTATCGCGCCGCTGCATCTCGCGCACCCAGATAAAGGCGTCCTGATGCACGACCTCGACCTTTTTCGACAGCAGCGAATGGCGGTTGAGGCCGGTCAGGATATCGCTTTGCGAGAAAAGTTCGGTCATCGCGGGGTCGAGGTCGACCAGCACGATTTTTTCCACCGACGGATATTTCAGCACTTCACGCACCGCGAGCCCGTCGCCGCCGCCGAAAATCAAGACCGTTTTAGGGTTATCAAGCGCCGCCAGTGCCGGATGCACCAGCGCCTCGTGATAGCGGTATTCATCGACGGAGCTGAACTGCAGGTTGGAATTGAGGAACAGGCGCAAATCCTGTTTCGTCTTGGTGATGACGATGCGCTGATAGGGCGTGGATTGCGAAAAAATGACGGAGCCGGGATAGGCGCCGCTTTCCGCGATGCTCATGATACGCTCGGAATAGACAAAACCCAGCGTCAGCATGACCAGCACCGCAATCGCCGAAAATCGCGTGGCGGCGAGCGACGGCACTTCATCCTTCAGCGCATAGATGACCCAGACGGCCACACCCACATTCAGCATCCCGAACAGGAAGCTGGATTTGACGAGCCCGAGATACGGCACCAGCACGAGCGGAAACAAGATGGAGGCAAACAGTGCGCCGAGATAATCGAGCGCCAGCACACGGCTCACCAGTTCGCGGAATTCCAGTCGGTCTTTCAATATACGCAGCAGCAGCGGGATTTCCACCCCCACCAGCATGCCGATGATGAAGACAAGGAAGTAAAGCAGCACGCGGAAAGACGCCACATGATCGAACAGCAGGAACAGCAGCATGGCCGACGCCCCGCCGACCGCGCCGACAAGTATCTCCACCTTGATGAAGACGCCGATCAGGTTGCGCTCCACATATTTTGTCAGCCACGATCCCAAGCCCATGGCGAACAGGTAGCAGCCGATGACAGTCGAAAATTGCGTGACGCTGTCGCCCAGCAGATAACTGGCGGTCGTGCCCGCGATAAGCTCGTAGACGAGCCCGCAGGTGGCGATCACGATCACCGATATCAGCAGCAGCGTCGGCATTTTTTATCAGCCGTGAACGGCGGATGAAATGATGATCGCCATCGATACCATCAGCGAGGCGAGGAAAATCGCCATCGCAATGTTCTGCTTTTCGACCAATTCCTTCCAGATGCTGAATTTCGGCGTGATGATGTCGAACAGCGTGAAGGCAAAGCCGAGGATAACGATGCCAAGCCCCGAATAGGCGAGCGCGGCATAGACGTATTTCATGTTGACGAATTCTTCCATTGTACTTCTCCTATTTGTGATAACGGGCGGAAGCGGCCTTTTGCGCGGTGCCGCTGCCGGTAAGATATGCGTTGTAGACGATGCCGCGGGCATTGGCGTAACCATACATCCCCAGCACCGCGATACAGAAAATGGTGTAGATTTTGGGCATTATTCTTCGTCGCCTCCCGACGTGGTGCGCGGGAAATCGCTGTTTTCCCAGCGGCGGTTTTCGAATGACGACGACCGCAGCCATGCGATGCCGGGATAGGTGAGCAGCAGGAACATCGTCCAGAAGAAATTGCCCCAGCTGACGACATCGCGCTTCGCCGTCATCGTCACCTGCAGCGGCTGCTGCTTGGTCAGCACGTCGGATTCAATGTCATAGGTCATGCGGTAGGTGCCGGCAGGTACGCCCGAGATGTAGCCGTCGGCATTCGGGCTGCCTTCGCGCCACGGGCCGTCGGAATCCGATCCGTAATAGAATTCCATGCCCTGGTTCAGCTCGAAAACTTCCTTGGTCGCCTCGTTGACCAGCGTCAGGCCCAACTCCGCCCAGGCATTCGAGACCGGCGCGCTTGATTGGATGTAAATATTCGACTGCTTGGGAACGCTGAAGGCGTTGCTGACGAAACTCCGCGTCTGGTCGCCCGGCTGGAACACCTGGTTGAGCGTCACGACCGTTTCAGAGGCCGATGCCACGGCCCCCGCCAAGTGGATGCAGAATGCCACCGCAACCGCCGCCGCCGCCGCTTTCATGAGCGCGGCGATGTTGAAGGGCGACGGCTGGTTCGGCCCCACGCCCTTGCGGCGCGGCATTGATTCAAGCCCGAAGGCCGCCTGAACGGTTTCGGGCAGCGTGTATTCGCAGAGTGACGCGGTTTCTTCGCCCGGCACTTTTTCGAACGACAACATATACGGCGGGCAGACGTAATCTTCGGTCGTCGCCGTATCGCCCTTCCTGATGCGCCAGTAAAATTCGCCCTTGACATACTGCACGATCGGCTGATCGCGCAGGAACGGCTGGAAAGTATGCTGTTCGAACCAGACTGTGCTGACGAAACCCAGCCGCTGGAAATCTTCCTTCACCACGCGCACGAAATTCCAGTGCCCGTCCATCTGCACGAGGAAGCGGAAGCCGTGATAGGGGTTGAAAAGCAGGTATTCATCCCAGAAATACTGTTTTGTGCGGTCGCTTTTCAGCACATAGCCGATGACTTCCCATTCGACACCGTCAAAGCTGCCGCGCTGGCCGATCTCGATTAGAGTCGGGCGCAGTTTAGTGCGCACATCGTCGATGACTTTGAAGCGTTCGTCCGCCGTATCGATGACCGTGCCGCAATGCGCGCAGATAGCGGTGAGCGTATGACCGACCGCGCGGATCTGGATTTCGCCACCGCAGGACGGACAGTTGAATTTGCGGATCGCCGCCTTCTTGACGGGCGCAGGTTCTTCGCCGAACAGGTTGGGGCCGAAATCGGACGCGGTCATGGCTTCCAGCCCTCGAACGTCCGGTAATACCGGCAGTTCAGCTCCGGCCAAGTGACATACGCGCCGGTGAAGACGCGCGCGCGCCCCTCCGCCAGATCAATCGAGGCGAAAAGTCCGTCATCGGCGATGCAATCGATGGAAACGCTTTTGCGGCCTTGGGGCGCAGCGAAGGGCAGTTCTCCCTCGCTTGCCACGCATTCGGCGTTTTTGATATCGACGATGCGATAGGTCATGTTTTCGAACCTGATGCGCTGGCCGACGGGGCTTTTCGCCCAGTCGCCGCCTTTCAGATCGCCGCCCGCCCATTCCTCCATTTTTTTGATCGCCTGAAGCGTCTGGTCGGACGGGTTTTCAACCTCGAAGCAGGGCGCATAAAACCCTTGGGCTTCCGCCAGCCAGCCGCGTTTCGCGTCGTCGGAGACGATGAACCATTCGTTCCAGCTGCCGTCTTCCCAGTTCTGGCGGATGCGGCCGACGATGCCGAAACGCACGCCCTGAAACGTGCCTTCGGTGCCAAGCTGGAACGGGCTCATATCTTCGGGCAGCTGCGCCATGTCGCCTGTCTTGCGAAGCGCGTCGTCATCGCGCACTACCATCGTCCGGCAATAGGGACAGACGGCGTTGGAAGCGATGCTGGTACGGAAGATGATTTCCGCGCCGCAGGATGGGCAGGGGTATTTTTTCAAGGGCGGGTACTACTTTATTTTGGCCAGCAATTCCGCCTTCTTGGCATCGAATTCAGCCTGCGTCAGCACGCCTTTTTTCTGCAACTCGCCCAGTTTTTCGAGCATTGCGAGCGGATCTTCGGCAGGCGCGGACGCGCCGCCACCCTGACCGAGCGATTGCATCATCATGTTGCCCATCGCCATGCCGGCGCCAATACCGGCACCTGCGCCTGCAACGCCGCCGGGGTTTGCCGCCGCGACAGCGATGCTGTCGGCGGTCTGGAAGGTGGCGTATTTCTTGAGATCGCCGAACATGCCCATAGAAGACAGCTTGTCGAGCTGCTTTTCCATTTCTTCGGGCAGCGAGATGCTCTGCACCCAGAAGGATTTCAGCTCAAGGCCGTAGTTTTTCAGCACAGGCGCGACTGCCTCTTGCAACTTCGACGAGAAATCGAGCTGGCTGGCTGCCATATCGATAAAGGCGATGCCGGATTTCGCAAGGTAGCTCGAGATGGAGGCGATGATCGCCGTGCGCAGCTGGCCTTCGATCTGATCAACTGTATAGGTTTCGGATGCACCCGACAGTTTCGTCCAGAATGTTTCGACGTCGCCGATCTTGAACGAGTAATTGCCGAAGGCGCGGATACGCAGCGCGCCGAATTCCTTGTCGCGGATCGTGATGGGCTGCGGCGTGCCCCATTTCATGTCGGTGAATTCGCGCATCGACAGGAAATACACATCCGACTTGAACGGCGATTCAAACGCCTTGTCCCAGTTTTTGAGGTAGGTGAGGATCGGCAGCGTCTGTGTGTTCAGCGTATAGGTGCCGGGACCGAATTTATCGCCAAATTTTCCTTCGTTAAAGAAAACGGCCTGCTGCGCTTCGCGCACCACCAGCTGTGCGCCGTTCTGGATCTCCTGGTCCTGCATGGGGAAGCGATAGGCCAGCACATTCGTGCCGGGATCCGTCCACTGGATGACGTCAATAAATTGCTTGGAAATAAAACTCATCAGCCCCATAGCGGTTACCTTTCAATGACGAATGAAAACGCGCTGCCAGCATAGCTGTGAAACGGCATATGAGTCTATATTGGGGCAAAAGGGGTTTATTTTTCGTAAATACTACGCGGCGCGGCGGGAAAGGCGTGCGACGCCGTCGGCCAGCTTCGCCGCAGCATAAACCATCTCCTCGGGCGTCGAGTGGCGGCCCACTGTCAGGCGCAGGCTGCAATCGACGTCGCTATCTGACAAGCCGATGGCCTTCAACACCGGCGAGGGCTTGCGGTTGGCGGTGGAACAGGCTGCGCCCGTCGACATGCAGAGGTCATCCGCCAGTTCCAGCATGATGTCCTGCGCCGAAATGTTGGGCAGCCGGATGTTCAGCAGACCCGGCAGGTGGGGCGCGCCAGCGTTGAGCTTCATTGCAGGGATCGCCTTTTGCA
>JAQSWE010000005.1:0-7685 GCA_029266795.1 Alphaproteobacteria bacterium
GGGCAGGGGGTATTTACTAAATATTCTTTTGGCACGTTATGAAGTGCGAGGTAAACAAATAACCCCGAGACTAACGATAGAGGAATAAGGGCAGCTAACCATAGTTTCTTCGCGCGTTTACGTTTTATTAAAAGCGTGGCAACAACGATTACTAGAACGCCCAATACGAATGAAACAACCAGAGACGAATTGACGAAAGCCCCCAGCAAAGTAACAGGATTACTAATTCTGCACGCGAACGCTGGACTGGCATTCGTCACGAATGCCAGTAGCAGCCATCCAAGCGTTCTCAAGTTAACCTTCCTTCACCTCGTCCGTCCCCACATCCTTAATGATCGCGGCGGAGACGACTTCTTCGCCTTCGCCGTCGATGCGGAACAGGGTGACGCCTTTGCTCTGGCGGCCCACGAAGCGGACGTCTTCGACCGGCATGCGGATGATCTGGCCGCCATTGGTGACCAGCATCGCTTCGTCCGAGTCCTGGACGTTAAACGATCCGACGATTTCGCCGTTCTTCTTGCCGAGCTTCATGTTCCAGATGCCCGAGCCGCCGCGGTTGGTGGCGCGGTATTCGTAAGTCGAGGTGCGCTTGCCGAAGCCTTTGGTGGTGACGGCCAGCAGGAATTCCTCCAGCTTCGCGAGTTCGTTGAAGCGGTCATCGGTCAGCACGACGTTACCGCTTGCCGTTTCCTCGCCGTCCTCGCCGCCCACATCGGGCGTTTCGTCCTCGATCTGGTTGCGTTCTTTCGAGGCGCGGCGCAGGTAAGCGATGCGTTCGTCCGGCGTCGCTTCCACGCTGTGGATGATCGAGATGGAGACGACTTCGTCGCCCGGCATCAGCTTGATGCCGCGAATGCCGGTGGAGGCACGGCTCTTAAATACACGTAAGTCAGCGACGCCGAAGCGGATCGCCTTGCCCTTACGGGTGGAGAGCAGGATGTCGTTTTTATCGGTGCAGGTGCGCACGTCGATCAGGCTTTCATCGCCCTCCAGCTTCATGGCGATCAGGCCGTTGGCGCGCACGTTCTGGAAGTCTTCCAGGCTGTTGCGGCGCACGGTGCCGTGGGAGGTCGCGAAGATAACGTCGAGTTTATCCCATGTCGTTTCATCTTCCGGCAGCGGCATGACGACCGAGATTTTCTCGCCCGGTTCCAGCGGCAGCAAGTTGATGAAGGCCTTGCCCTTTGCCTGCGGCGTGCCGAGCGGAAGGCGGTAGACCTTCATTTTATGCACGATGCCCTTCGACGTGAAGAACAGCACGGGCGTATGGGTATTGGCGATGAACAGGTCGGTGACGAAATCTTCGTCCTTCGTCTGCATGCCGGTGCGGCCCTTGCCGCCGCGTTTTTGCGCGCGGTAGGTGGAGAGCGGCACGCGCTTCACATAGCCCGCATGGCTTACGGTCACGACCATGTCTTCTTTCTGGATCAGGTCTTCCAGATCGGTTTCGTTTTCCAGCGCGATCAGCTCGGTGCGGCGGGGCGTCGCGAATTTTTCCTTCACTTCGACCAGCTCGTCGCGCAGGACTTTCATCAGCGCGTCACGGGAGCCCAGAATGCGCAGGCACTCCTCGATATAGGCGCAAACTTCTTTCAGCTCGTCGCCGATCTTGTCGCGCTCGAGCGCCGTCAGGCGGTGCAGGCGCAGGTCGAGAATGGCTTTCGCCTGAATGTCCGACATCTGGTAGGTATTATCGTTCGCAATCGGGTAGAGCGGATCGTCGATCAGCTTGATCAGCGCAGCGACAGATGCCGCGGCCCAGGGCTTCGCGGTCAGTTTTTCGCGCGCGTCATTGGGGTCGGTCGCCTTGCGGATGATGGCGATGATTTCATCGATATTGGCAACAGCAACAGCGAGGCCGGCCAAGATATGGGCGCGGTCGCGGGCTTTTTTCAGTTCATAAATAGTGCGTTTCGCGATCACTTCCTCGCGGAACTTGACGAAGGCCTCGATCATCATCTTGAGGTTCATCGTCATCGGGCGGCCGTAGTTCAGCGCCAGCATGTTGGCAGGGAAGCTGGTCTGCAGCTCCGTTTCCTTCTGCAACTGCTTCAGGACGACTTCAGGGACAGAGTCCTTTTTCAGCTCGATCACCACGCGCACGCCGTCGCGGTCGGATTCGTCGCGCAGGTCGGAAATGCCTTCGACCTTTTTCTCGCGCACGCATTCGGCCATTTTCTCGAGCAGCTTGGATTTGTTCACCTGATAGGGAATTTCATGGACGATGATCGCGATGCGGTCTTTCTTCATGTCTTCGAAAGACGTTTTGGCGCGCATCATCATCGAGCCGCGGCCGTTATGGTACATGCCCATCACGCCGTTGCGACCGATCAGCTGGCCGCCCGTGGGGAAGTCGGGGCCGGGGATGATCTCGATCAGCTCGTCAATCGTGATGTCGGGGTTATCGACATAGGCCACGCAGCCGTCAATCACTTCGCCGAGGTTGTGCGGGGGGATGTTGGTGGCCATACCGACCGCGATGCCCGACGCGCCGTTTGCCAGCAGGTTGGGGAAGCGCGACGGCAGCACTTTGGGCTCCAGCGTCGATTCATCGTAGTTGGGCTGGAAATCGACGGTTTCCTTGTCGATATCCTCCAGCATCGCCTCGGCGGCCTTGTTCAGGCGCGCCTCGGTGTAACGCATCGCCGCGGGCGGGTCGCCGTCCATCGAACCAAAGTTACCCTGGCTGTCGACAAGCATCAGGCGCATCGAGAAGTCCTGCGCCATCCGCACCATCGCGTCGTAAATCGCAGAGTCGCCGTGCGGGTGGTATTTACCCATCACGTCACCGACGATGCGGGCGGATTTCTTGAAAGGCTTCGTGGAGTCATAACCGCCTTCGCGCATCGCGTACAGAATGCGGCGGTGGACAGGCTTCAACCCGTCCCGCACATCGGGCAGCGCGCGGCTCACGATCACGCTCATCGCGTAATCGAGATAGGATTTCTGCATTTCCTCTTCGATCGTAATAGGGGCGATATCGGAGGTGCGGACGGTGTTGTCGGTGGTCACGTTTTGCGGCCTTTCGGGGTATATTTTGATCGGGTTATTTTTACCATTTTTGACGCTGCGGACAAAGACATAAATACGGCTTTTGTCTTTGCATAACGCGCGTGTAGGTGCTTGATAAAACTTGCTTTCCGGTGCAGGATAAAGCCATGAAAATCATCGTCACCGCATTTGCATTTTTTATCCTGTTTTCCAGCTTTTCGGGCGGCGCGAACGCCGAATCCGGTACTTGCATTGCAGCGCACGAAAAGCTTGAAGAATTTTTGCAGGCACAGCCGAAAACCTGCACGGCGGATGAGGATTGCGAGGGGCATTTCTATCGTGCGGACGGCTGCAAGCCCGCAATCGTCCTGCCGCGCGGCCATGATACGCCTGAATTTTTGCAGGCGCTCGAGGCCTTGCAGAGCGAGGTGCGCAGCGGTTGCGCGTCGGACTGGGCGACACGCGGCCCCTGCGCGCTCACGCCGTTTCAGGCAAAATGCGTGAAAAACCTTTGCGCGGGCGGCTGATGACACGCATCTCACGTATACAGCAGTATTGCAGGCGATTGATCGCGCATGAGCTTTAATGCATAATTGAATGATGGAAACGCGCATCATATTGCTGGCGGCTCTGGCCGCTTTTTCCGGGCTTTTTTCTGTCCCGGCGGCGGCGGATTCCGCGGCCTGCGCCGGTGCCGTGACGCAGTTGGAGGCGCATTTGCGCACCCCGTCGCTGGCCTGCAAATCCGACAAGGATTGCAAAGGCTATTATTACCGCATGAATACCTGCAAACCGGCCGTCATTCTTCCTTATACGCATGCGACGGCGGATTTCATGACGAAGCTGGAAATCATTCAACGCGACGTGAAGATACTCTGCACGGATATCTGGGCAAATGAAAATCCGTGTATGCTGGCGCCGTACAAGGCTGTCTGCGTGAACAGTCTTTGCGCGCAAGACAAGTAATTATACGAGACGGATGGCCATGCCGAGTGCGGCACATAGCCCCAGCGTCGGCAGCAATCCCCATTTCAGTTTGAACGTTGTCACCGCCGCAAGGATCGCGAGCGCGATGGCGGCGATATCGGGTTGTGCGACTTTGTAGAGGGTGATGCCTGTTTGCTTGAGCGGCTCGACTTTGCCGAACAGCGTATGCAATGCGAACCAGACCGCGAGGTTGAGGACGACGCCGGTCACGGCGGCGGTGATCGCCGATAGGGTGGCGGCTAGGGCCTTGTTGTGGCGTGCCTGTTCCATATAGGGAGCGCCGAGGAAGATCCAGAGGAAGCAGGGGGCGAAGGTCACCCAAGCCGCCATGGCCGCGCCCATCACGCCGAATAAATGCCCGTGCGCGTTATACGATGCGAGATAGCCCACATATTCAAGGACAAGAACCAGCGGCCCCGGCGTGGTTTCGGCAAGGCCGAGGCCGTTCAGCATGTCGGCTGGCGGTATCAGCTCCATCTGCGCGACATAGGCAAGCGCGGCATAGGCACCGCCGAAGGTCACGGTCGCAAGCTTGCTGAATGCCCCGCCGACTTGGGACACGATATGGCTGCCGCCGAGGAAATGGTACGACAACAGCAGCGGTGTGAACCAGATCGCCAGCCAGTCGAACAGCGTGCCGAGCGGGCGCGCGTAGAGCGGGCTGGCATGGTTCAGCTGGCCCTCTTCCATCATGCGGTCGATGGTGCTGGGGATATGGCCGACAGGTTTTTCGCCAGGCGGCTTGGGCTTGAAGGCGCTATGGCGGCCGATATAGCCGATGATGCCCGCGCCCAGCACGATGAGCGGGAAGGGGACGTTCAGGAAAAAAATACAGATGAAGGACAGCGCCGCCAGTTTTTTGGCCGATGGCGATGTCAGCGCGCGTTTGCCGATGCGGATCACGGCTTCGACCACAATCACCAGCACGGCAGGCTTGAGGCCGAAGAACAGCGCGGCGACGAGCGGCGCGCTATGGTACTGCGCATAAATCGCGGCAAGGCCGAGCATCAGCAGGAAACCGGGCAGCACGAACAGTAGCCCCGCAATAATACCGCCCCATGTTTTATGCAGCAACCAGCCGATATAGGTAGCGAGCTGCATGGCCTCCGGCCCCGGCAGCAGCATGCAGTAATTGAGCGCGTGCAGGAAACGCTGTTCGCTGATCCAGTTCTTTTCCTCGACCAGTATTTTGTGCATGAGCGCGATCTGCCCCGCCGGCCCGCCGAAGCCGAGCAGCCCGATTTTTGCAAAAGTTTTGAACAGTTCGCCCTTGGGAATCATGCCGTGACTTTTAGCATGGATTTACAAGGGCTTGGGAAGAATCAATGCGGTACTATAAGGCCACATAGCTAAAACATGAGCATAATTAAGTCACTGAAATACATAGGTTTTTCCGGATGCATTTGACGACCCATCTTAGCCATGTAAGGATTTAATTATGAGTTAACGACTGGCGGAGAAAGGAGACCGGAAACACCGCCAAAAACCTGAAGACCGAAGAGACAAAACCCCCGACAGAAACCGAACCCGAACAATTCGCGGTGACGCGAAACGCTGCAACTACGACCGAAAGGACCCTGAAAGACCATGACGAAACAGAAGCTGAAATTCAAACTGGAAGGAGGTCTGCAGAAGTTATCCGATTTCTACGCGACGACCGATACCGACAAAACTGCAACCGAAACCTATTACCACAACCCCGCCGCGCTCATGGAGGCACTGGACGTAACGCCGGCAAAGGAAATCCGCATTTCGGACGGATACAAGAAGCTTTCCGATACGATGGGCAATATCGATTTCAACAAGTGGCATGATACCTTTGACCGCAGCGCGGAGGATTGCGGCACGTCTTTCCAGGAAAAAGCCTTTACGTCACTTATGCATGCGGTCGGCGGTTACGACCCCGAGCGCCATGCCGGCGGCCTGCGCGACGATTTCACGCAAGCCTTCACGGTCACCTCCGTCGCGGTGGTGGTCGTGGTTGTCACGGTCACGGTGGTCAGCGGTTATGACCGCTCCGCGCCTTCTAAACGCGCCCCCGTCCACGGCCCAAAAATGTCGCAGATGTCGCACTATGCGCAATCGGTGGCGGAACAGGTGGGCTGGTTCTCTTAAGGCATTTATCTTTAGGGCATCGCGCAGCTGAAACGGAAAGGAGCATTTTTAGGTAAAGCGCGATGCCCGGTATTGATAATAGACACCCCCGCATGGTCAAATGCCTAGGGGGTATTAACATGTCCGCACCGCACCAACTGATCACGCACCGCAATCTCACCCTGATGCTCACCTATCGCTGCAACGCGCAATGCGCGGAATGCGGCACGTTTTCCAGCCCGCATGACAAGAATGAAATCACGCTGGAAACAGGAATTAATTCCATCAACTGGGCGCATGAAATTGGCCTCAAACAAGTTATTTTCACGGGTGGCGAGCCGAGCCTGCGCTGGGCCGATCTGGTCACTTGCGTGAAACATGCGACGGGGTTGGGCATGGCGACGCGCATCGTCTCAAACGCGCAATGGGCGAAGACGCCGGAACTGGCGGCGGCCGGCATCCGCGAATTGCAGGAAGCGGGATTGAACGAGATCAACTATTCGACGGGCGACGAGCATATACGCTTCATCCCGCTCGAACATGTGCTGAACGCGATACAGGCGGGCGTGAACGCCAAAATGCCGGTCGCGCTGATGTTCGAGCTGCGCGCGAAATCAATGGTGAACGAGCAGGAACTGCTGGATAAAATCGCGGCGCTCGCGCCGAAGGAGGAGATGGACAAATACTTCACCTTTATCCGCTCCCCGTGGATGCCGCTGAAGCCTGACAATATCGAGGATTATCCCGACGGCATGTATGCCAATAAATCCAACGTTGCGCACCGTACCGGCTGTGACAGCGTGCTCTCGAATTACGTCGTGCAGGGCAACGCGAAAATCGCGGCCTGCTGCGGGCTCGGCATGCGTACCGTCGCGGAACTGCAAATCGGCAACGCGCTGGAAAAACCCGAAGACGACAAAAACCCGCTGCAGAAAGCGATCGAGGAGGGGGAGAGCGACCTTTTCCTTTATGCCATCCACAAAATCGGCCCTGAAAAAATCGTCGCCTGGGCCGCGCAGAAAGACCCGTCGATCCAATGGGAAAACATGTATGCGCATCGCTGCCAGGCCTGCATGCGCATCTACCGCGACCCGAAAGTGAAGCAGGTGATCATCGACCATATCCACGAATTGATGGCGGAAATGGTCTATGGCGGGCTGGTGCTACGCCGGTTCGAGCAGATGGCGGCAGACGCGCTGATTGCTGCGGATGCACCCGAAAAAGCCTTTAGCCATTATGTGACGTAAAAACAGGGCGTTGCAAAATACGCAATTAGTTCTTGACTTTTTCCGGAATATCTGGTAGTTTATATTCAAGGCTGGACGATAATGGCCGCGACAAAAGGATGAAGAAGATGAAAAAGTTTTTGATGCTGTTGCTGGTGATTTTGATCGGTGCCGGGGTAGCTGTTTACCTGAATTTCAACAGCACCGCGAAGCGGCTGATCGAGGAAGCGGGCACGGCGGCGCTCGGCACGCCGGTGCATGTCAGCTCCCTTACATTCTCCTTCCCCGAAATGAAGGCCGCCATTGGCAAGCTGACGATCGACAACCCGAAGCCCTATAGCAACGCCTTCCTGAAAACCGAAAGCATCACGTTTTCCGTCGGCGATA
>JAQSWE010000005.1:7693-29724 GCA_029266795.1 Alphaproteobacteria bacterium
GCGATATCTCGCGCAGCCTTGTCACGCTGAACGAGGTGGTGGTGGACGGCATGACGGTCACCTATTACATCGGCGGCAAAGGCGGCACGAATATCGATGCCCTGCGCAGCAACATGAAATCGACCAGCGGCAAGAGCGAGGCCTCGGCGGAGGCGCCCAAGCTGATCATCAAGAAACTCCGCATCATTAACGCAAAGCTGGTGCCGCACCTGCCTGGCATCGGCGAGCAGCCGGTTGCCATCCCGTCCATCACCATGACGGATATCGGCACCAAGGATAAGCCCGCCACCGCCGCCGAAGTCGCGCGGCAGGTCGTCCCCCGTGTGATGAACGCCGCGACGAATGCCGCCACGAAAGCCAGCATCATGAAGCCCGTCGGCAAGGTGCTGGACGGGGCGGAAGGCGCGATCAAAGGGCTGTTCAAATAACGGTAAATGCTTGACCTGCGCCACGTTTCGGCACAAGCTTTAACCAGCGCAAGGCACGTCGCCTGCGCATGCAAGATCAGGAGAGTTTCATGGCTAAATCGCAAGATGCAAAAAAGAACGTCAAAAAGGCACCCAAGAAAACCGCCGACGAAAAACGCGCTGAAAAGCGTGCGAAGAAAGCCGGCAAGTAATCCTCTTGGATATTTTCTAAAAAGCCGGGACAGAAATGTTCCGGCTTTTTTTATTTCTCATCACGCCAGCCCTGTGGGGGATACTGGATGCGTATTCAGTTAAAATCAAATATAACAAATCGTTAGCAGTAACCCATTGACATAGCGGCACGGCGGGATTATCCCTTGTACAAGCAGTCGGCACTCTTCCTTAGGGCGTGTTTAACGTTTCCCGCTCCTAGGCTCTTCGCCAGCCTGTAAAACAGCCTTGAAGTAATTTTATATTCAACAGGGTTGTTCAGCGCAAAGAAGTGGCCATCGCCCCACCCCCTGATATTTGTGCGGAATTCCCGAAGACAAGGGAGATAGACATGAATGACATTGAAATGAACAAGCGCCTCGCCGCCTGCGCGGCGTTCGCGGACGGGATGACGCAAGCCCAGAAAACACTGGTGGCGCAGATTGACAGCGCGACGGAGACAGGCTTTATCGCACAGCAGGTCAGAGCGAATTTAAACGCGCGCGAGTCCCATGTGATTTTGCCGGCTTCGGCGGATAAAAAGGATCTTGCAGTGGCCCTGAAATATCTTGATTTGATCACTGACCCTACTTTTACGATCATCCTGCATCAGGATGACGTCGTGGGTGCCATGACGCGGCAGCCTGTGGACAGGATCATTAGTACCGCTCAAACCGAACGTTTTTTGCAGGGGCGGGCGCGCCCCAGTCGCAACAATTCCCCCAAACCGTGACCGGCAAGAGAAATCACATTTGAGCGTGTGACGGATTGGTGATACACAGCTATTAAATTTTACAAAAGGATTTTAACATGACCCCCGCAGACAAGCAGAAACTGACGACCGCCTTCAACAACGCTGTGAACGCGTCGCCCTATGCCGATGAAACCGTGTTCGGCATCGCCACGCAGGACGGCAAGCCCGTCACCCGCCGGATGCTGGTGGAAGCCACGCTGGAATCGCCGCAGTTCTTCAACGAAGTGGACAAGGTGCTGGCAACCGGCAAAGTGTCGCTCGACCAGATCATTGACAAGTTCGAGCAGGGCATGAAGAAGTCCGTCCTCGGCCCGCGTCCGTAATATTTGCGGCATAATTTATAAAAGCCGGAACAGCGATGTTCCGGCTTTTTTTATTCTATCGTCATGCCCGCTTTGCGCGGACATCCGGAACGCAGTCCTGCCGGCATATGACTCCAAGATTCATGAGACGCGCGGACGCGCTACTGGACCCCCGCGCAAGGCGGGGGTGACGTAAGGGAATGATTGGGGGATTTACTTCTTCTTTTCGTCATCGCCCCAAACGCCCGGCGGTTTCGGTGCGGGTGGTTTGATCATGGGGGCGGGCTTGAGGGTGAGGGCGGGGCGTGTGATGCGCTGGACCTCGTTGCTGAGGTCTTCCAGATGTTCCATCGCTTTGGGCAGCAGGTCGCGTGCTTCGGTGATGAAGGCGAGGTTGTTGTCGCGGTTGGCGTCGGTGTCAAAACGGCCAAAGAGGTTGAGGCCGTGCATCATGGACCCGCGGCCGGCATAGAGCGTGACCACGCCGGGGCCGATCTGGCTGTCGTCTTCCCAAGACCATTCGCCCTTGGTGGCGGCGGCGACGATTTCTTTCGCGCGGGTGATTTCGGCGAGCGTCATGATGGGTGCGGAGGTTTTGGCGAAACCCGATTTCAGGTTTTCGATGTCGCCTTCCAGTGTCTGGATATGCAGGATCGCTTTCGGCAGCAGTGTGCGCGCTTCGGTCACGAAGGCGAGGTTGTTGAGGCCGTTCATGTCGATCTCGATATTCCCCATGATCGCGGGGCCGCGCTGGTTGGGGGCGGGGTCGGCATGGATAGAGAATTTCGATGCGCCGACCCAGCTGTCGTCCTCGAACGACCAGGGGCCGGGGGTGGCTTTGGTGGAGATTTCCAGCGCGCGTTTTTTCTCTGCGGGGGTCATCGTTTCGTCCAAAAAATCCTGCGGGATATGCTTGTTCTAGCACAGTAAAATCAATTCTGTCAAATAGGTCTCGCCATAACCGTGACAAGCCTGCATCACATGCGTCAAAAAGTTCCACGGATATGGGAACAAGGGGTTGCTATCCTCTTATATATTAGGCACATTCTGCCAACTCAAAAACCAAGCATGCCGCAACCCGGCTTAACTCGATATATATAAGAGGAAATAAAATGCCGTTTGAACTTCAAACAATCGTGATCGCGTCGGGGGTGCTTGCACTTCTGTACGGGATCCTGACCAGCTTCCAGGTCATGTCCAAAAGCGCCGGTAACGCGCGCATGCAGGAAATCGCCGCCGCCATTCAGGAAGGCGCACAAGCCTACCTGAACCGCCAGTACACCACCATCGCCGCCGTCGGCGTCGTTGTGGGCATCCTGCTGGGCGTTACGCTCGGCCAGCTGACCGGCATCGGTTTTGCCATCGGTGCAATCCTCTCGGGCCTCGCAGGTTACATCGGCATGCACGTCTCCGTCCGCGCCAACGTGCGCACGGCTGACGCCGCGCAAAAAGGCCTGCAGGAAGCGCTGAGCGTCGCCTTCAAGTCGGGCGCGATCACCGGCCTGCTCGTTGTCGGCCTCGGCCTTCTCGGCGTTGCCGTTTATTACTTCACCCTGATGCACAAGAACCTGCCGCAGCGCGAAATCCTCGAGGCGCTCGTGGCGCTCGGCTTCGGCGCTTCGCTGATCTCGATCTTCGCGCGTCTCGGCGGCGGTATCTTCACCAAAGGCGCCGATGTCGGCGCGGATCTTTGCGGCAAGGTTGAAGCCAACCTGCCCGAGGACGACCCCCGCAACCCCGCCGTCATCGCCGACAACGTGGGCGACAACGTGGGCGACTGCGCGGGTATGGCTGCCGACCTGTTCGAAACCTATGCCGTCACGCTGGTTGCGACCATGTTGATCGCGGCATCGGTCTTCGCGCCGGACGCTGTCCGCGGCATGATGGAACTGCCGCTGTTGATCTGCGGCCTTTGCATCATCTCCTCGATCGCCGGCACGTATTTCGTGCGCCTCGGCTCGTCGGAAAACATCATGGGCGCCCTGTACAAAGGCCTCATCGTGACCGGCGTCCTGTCGCTCGGCCTCGTCTGGTGGGCAATCGACGCAACCGTCGGCATGAATACGCCGATCGCGCTGCTGTCGGGTGCAACCATCACCGGTATGAAACTGTTCCATTGCGCGATCGTCGGCCTTGTCGTCACCGCGCTGATGGTCTGGATCACCGAATACTACACCTCTACCGCGTTCCGCCCCGTCCGCTCGATTGCGAAAGCATCCGAGACCGGCCATGGCACGAACGTCATTCAAGGCCTCGCCATCTCGCTGGAATCGACGGCGCTGCCCGTGATCGTGATCGCGGTCGGCATCTACGTCGCTTACAACGCAGCCGGCCTCTACGGCATCTCGCTTGCGGCAACCACCATGCTGGCGCTTGCCGGCATGATCGTCGCGCTTGACGCTTACGGCCCGGTCACCGACAACGCCGGCGGTATCGCCGAAATGTCGGAACTGCCGAAAAAAGTCCGCGTCGTCACCGACGCGCTGGACGCTGTCGGCAACACGACCAAGGCTGTCACGAAAGGCTACGCGATCGGCTCCGCCGGTCTTGCGGCCCTCGTGCTGTTCGCGGCCTACACCGAAGAGCTGAAGCACTATTTCGGCGCGGGTTCTGCATACGTCACGAAAGGCGGCCATGAGCCCCTCGTTGTGACGTTCCCGCTCGACGAGCCCTTCGTCATCATCGGCCTGTTCCTGGGCGGCCTGCTGCCTTACCTGTTCGGCGCGATGTGCATGACGGCTGTCGGTCGTGCTGCTGGTTCTATCGTGGTGGAAGTCCGCCGCCAGCTGCGCGAAATCCCCGGCATCCTGAAAGGCACTTCAAAGCCTGACTACGGCCGTGCGGTCGACATGCTCACGAAAGCGGCGATCAAGGAAATGGTTGTTCCTTCGCTGCTGCCCGTGCTGTCGCCCATCGTGCTGTTCTATGTCGTGAAGGCCGTTTCCGGCTCCGCTGCTTCCGGCTTCCAGGCCGTGGGCGCGATGCTGGTCGGCACGATCGTCACCGGCCTGTTCGTTGCTATCTCGATGACCTCGGGCGGCGGCGCGTGGGACAACGCGAAAAAATACATCGAAGAAGGCCATTACGGCGGCAAGGGCTCTGATGCCCACAAAGCTGCCGTGACCGGCGACACCGTCGGCGATCCCTACAAGGACACCGCTGGTCCCGCCGTCAACCCCCTCATCAAGATCACCAACATCGTGGCGATCCTGCTGGTGGCGGTCATCGCCAAGATGATGGCCGGCTAATCTTCGGATAAGCCTGACAAAAAGCCCTCTCCGCAAGGAGGGGGCTTTTTTGTATTGAGCGGGCAGTGTTAAAGGGGTAGGGTGCTTTTCCGTATCATATTGGAGCTTAAAAAATTGCCGACAAAAACTTTCATGGAATACACCGAATACGACCTCTACAGCAGCGAGCAGATGTCGGTCGAAGTCCCGTCGCGCGATCCGCTGGCGATTGATTACAAGAAGCTCGACTGGTGGGCGGCGCCGACCTTCCTCGGCTTTGCGACGGAATTCAAATTCTATGATGCCGAGGTGGATGCATCGGGCAAGGAAATTCCCGGTACGCGCACCAACTACTCCAAAAACTACCAGGTCGCCGAAGCGGTCATGAGCCTTGATGAATACAAAGCCCGCGAGCTGCCGAAGATCGCCGAGATGAAGGGCGAGAAGCTGAGTCGTTTCCACGCCTTCACGCATGAATTTCTCGACGGCGGTTTCAGCCTGTCGAAATCTTTCAAGGCCGCGATCGGCCCGAAGAAGCCGGTGGCCGACTGGTACATCACGCAAGTCGAGACCGCCATCCGTGATGCGGAAGCGGTGGGCGCGACGCATATCGCGCTGTGGGACAAGACCTCCGCCACGCCGCCGATCATCATCACGGCGGACATGATTGTGCTGGACCGGAAACTGGGCCAGATCTATCCGGCAGCGGTAAAACCCGCCCCGAAAGCGCCGCAACCCTGAGGCTTGATTTATTGCCATAACATTGCTAGGGTTGCCGGATGTTGAACAACGCACCCCCATCGGCGGCCACGCCCCCGCATGACCCGATCCTGCCCGAGAAGGCGGTGATCGACCGTTATTTCCATGCGGCAACCATCGGCAACGCTCAAGAGGTTGCAGGTTTCATCCGCGACTATCCCGACCTGCTTGAAAACAACAGTTCATCCACGGGCGCGACCGCGATCATTTTGGCCGCGAAAGCGGGCAAGCTGGAAGTGGTGGAGGTGCTGGCATCGCTCGGCGCGAATTTGAACGCGGGCGACAATGGCGACCAGTCGGCCATTTTCTACGCCGCCGCGAATGGCGAGGCGGCGGTCGCCCGCTTCCTGATCAATCACGGCGTTGACCCGACCGTGCCCAACAAGGCGGGCGTTTCTGCCGTCGCGATTGCGGGCGCGCAGGACTTCCCCATCTTCGGTCAGGAAATGGCCGCGCACCGCGCCCGCCATTTGCAGGCCGAAGCGGATGCCGAACGCCAGCGGCTGCAGGCAGAGCGCGAGGCGCTGGCGCAGAACCTGCGCGATGTCACGCAGGCCGTGCAAAGCGGCGTGAAGGGCAATATCGCCGCGCCCCGCACCGCCAGCTTCGGCAAGGGCAAGACGCCGTGACGATGTCGATCAACGACCTCGATGCACTGACGCAGCAATCGCTGCGCGACTCATTTTTCCGCGCGGCGCGTCTGGGCGAACTCGACAGTCTGCGCACGATCATCACGAACTATCCCGATATGCTGAATGATAAAGGTTCATCGACCGGCGCGACTGCGCTGGTTCTGGCGGCGGAGAACGGGCATATCCGCCCCGTGAAATTCCTGCTGGAGCAGGGCGCTGATATCGACGCGACCGATACCGTCGGCCGTAACGCGCTGTTCATGGCGGCGAAATACGGCAAGGCGAATATCGTGCAGCTGCTGATCGGCATGGGGCAGGACCCCTATCTGGTGCAGGACGGGGCGTCGCCCCATATTATCGCGCGCAACGGCGGATTCAACGTGCTCGGCGAAGAAATCGTCAAGTGGCGCAAGGAATGGCTGGCCGATGTTCAGAAGGTAAAGGCTGCCGCCGATGCGGCGCAGCGCAAACAGGTGAACGAACTCGCGGCGAAAATCCGCAGCGGCACGAATGCTGCCGTGCCTGCGCCGAAAACCGCGCGCTTCAAACCGAAATTCTGATCAGGGTTTTTCCGCAAGGCGCAGGATGATTTTTCCTGCCTTGAACAGCAATTCTTTCTCTTCCGCGTCGAGTTCCTCGATCGCTTCCGCCAGCCATGTGCGACGTGCGTCACGCGCGCTCTCGCGCACCTCGATGCCCTTGGGAGTCAGGTCTATTTTCATCTGGCGGCCGTCGGTGGGGTGGGGCTTGCGCGACAGCAACCCGCGTTCTTCCAATGCCGCCACCGTCGCGCCCATGGATTGTGGCTTTACGGCTTCGGCGCGCGCGAGGTCGGCGATGGTATGTGCACCGTACTTGGCGAGGCGTACGAGCACGGCGGATTCAGTCAGCGACAATTCATGCGAAGCCGCCGCCGCCTTGATGCGCCGTGCCAGCCTGCCGATGGCCTGACCAAATTCGATGGTCGTTATGTCATGTGTCTTGCGTTTCATCCGAATCAAGTATATAAAATAGGAAGGTAAACTTGCAAGTTTTTATTCCAAGTTACTAACCCTCTGACGGGAAAGGTTCTCAGCCATGAATACCCCCTACGCTGTCGAGATCGACGGCATCACCAAGGCCTACGGCGGTTTCAAGGCTGTGGATAACGTGTCTTTAAAGGTTAACGCCGGCGAAAGCTTCGCGCTGATCGGCCCGAACGGCGCGGGCAAAAGCTCGATCATCAAGATGCTGACCACGCTGTCGCAGCCGACCTCCGGCAGCGCGAAAGTGGCGGGGTTCGATATCGCGACGCAGTCGTCGCAGGTGCGACTCAATATCGGCTATATCCCGCAGCTGCTCTGCGCGGATGGCGCGCTGACCGCTTGGGAAAACCTGCTGCTCTCTGCGCGGCTCTACCGCATCCATCCCTCGGAGCATAAAGACCGCATCAGTGAAGTGCTGGAAGCGATGAACCTTGCCGATGTCGCGCATCAGCGCGTGCGCGGGTTTTCCGGCGGCATGATCCGCCGCCTTGAAATCGCGCAGAGCATGCTGCACCGCCCGAAAGTGATTTTCATGGACGAGCCCACCGTCGGCCTCGACCCCGCCGCGCGCAACACGGTCTGGAAACATGTGCGCCGTCTGCAGGAGGAATACAAGGTCACCATCATCCTCACCACGCATTACATGGCAGAGGTGGAGGAGCTGTGTGGGCGTCTTGCCATTTTGCATCGCGGCAAGATCGTGGGGGAGGGGACGCCCGCCGCCATCAAATCGGATCTGGGGCCGAAAGGCACGCTGGATGACATTTTCGAACGCCTCGCGCGCAATGACGACGAGGAAAAATCAGGGAAGGAGAATTACCGTGACATCGGACGCAATCGCCGCTCGCTCGCCAAGCGTGGTTAACCCGCTTTTCGGCTACTTCATGCAGATACAGGCCGTGTTCAGCGCCGAGGCGCAGAAGCTGCGCCATGACCCGTTCGAGCTCGCCACCCGTGCGATACAGCCTTTATTATGGCTGCTGCTGTTCGGGCAGGTGATGGCGAATGTGCGCGGCATCACTTCGGGCAATTACATTGATTACCTTGCGGCGGGTATCCTTGCACAGAGTGTTCTGTTCGCGGCGATATTCTTCGGCATCTCGGCCATCTGGGAAAAAGACCTGGGCATCCTGCATCGCATGCTGGTATCGCCCGCGCCACGCTCGACCATCGTGCTGGGCAAGGCTTTGGCGGCGGGCGTGCGCGGCATTATTCAGGGCATCATCGTTTATTTCATCGCGGCCATCGCGGGCGCGCATATCAGCCTCAACCCGCTGCATATCGCGGGCGTGCTGGTGCTGATCGCGCTGGGCTCCGCCGTGTTCTCTACCCTCTCGCTCATCATCGCCTGCTTCGTGAAGACGCGCGAGCGTTTCATGGGGATCGGGCAGGTGCTGACCATGCCGCTGTTCTTCGCCAGCAATGCGATCTACCCGATCTCGCTGATGCCGGGGTGGATGCAAACCGTGTCGCACGCCAATCCGCTGACCTATCAGGTCGACGGCTTGCGCGCGCTGATGATCGAGGGCGGCGTATCGGAATACGGCTTTGTCATGGATTACGGGATACTCGCAGGCGTGTTCTGCGTGCTGGTCTTGATTGCCGAACGGATGTATCCGAAGCTGGTCGCGTAAATTATTTCTTGTCGGCCTTGTTGAACTTGCCGAGGTTGCCGATGAACTGCTGCGCAACGGTGTATTCCTTGCCGGCGGAGGGCGTCTTGCGCGACACGATTTTCACGTCATGGCCCAGTTTCGGGTCGACGGTCGTGACTTCGGCGACGCGGTCCTGTTCGTCAAAGACAACCTTGATGGTCTGGCGCTTTTCGACTACGTGCTCGAAAATGCCCTTCTGGCTGTCGGTTTCGCCGATGTAATACCAGGTGTTGTTGTCGAAGGCGGAGGTCGCGCTGGGCGGACCCCAGAGGCGCTGGACGTCTTCGCGGCCGGATTCCTGAACCTTCACCTGCTCGATCTGGTGCTTGGGCAGCATGTTGCCATGCGTCGTGATCTTCGGCGCGCAGGCGGCCGTGAGGAGCAGGGCGGAGAGCAGGAATACGGGTGCGGATTTCATCGAAAAACCTCTTTAAAACCTGACTTTTTATACGGGCTTCCCGCTGAAAAGACAAGGGAATAGGGAAACCCCTTTGTTTTCAGGACAAAAAGTGTATATTCCCTTTCATTAAGGGCGATGGAACATGGCAACGCAACCAGAATTTTCCCGCGTATTGGCGGTCGAGGGGCTTACCCCGGATAAAGTCAGGAAAGAAACTGTCGAGGCGAACGCGAAGGAATGCGCGGCGCTGGCGAAACGGTTTGACCTGCGCGATCTGTCGAACTTCAGGGCCGATATCCGCATCCGCCGCGTCGAAGGCGGCGATGTCGTGCGCCTCGAAGGAAAGCTGTCCGCCGATGTCGTGCAGACCTGCGTGGTGTCCCTGCAGGATGTGCATGCGCATATTGAAGGCGAATTCGACACCTTCCTTGCCGAAGAAAACAAGCATGCCGCCAAGAAATTCGGCGACGAGGCGGAATTCGGCATCGACGATGACGACAGCGCGCCCGAGGTCATCCAGAACGGCCAGCTCGATCTGGGCGAGATCGCGGCGCAATACCTTGCCGTCGAGCTTGATCCCTATCCTCGCGCGCCCGGTGTAAGCCTTGCGGCGCAGCTGGCGGAGGCGGGGATTGAAGTAAAAAACAATCCCTTCGCCGTGCTCAAGAACCTGAATGCCGAAGACGGCGGTAAGCCGAAATCGACCGCCAAATCCCGCGCCGCAGACAAACTGAAAGTGGTGGCCGCCGAAAAAGCCGGCAAGGCGAAAAAGGGCGACGGCAAGTAAGCTTCCTTCGCAACGGAACTTTTTTTACTGCCGCCAGTTGTCCACCCGTAATCCTGAATTATATCTGTAGACAGCATGACTGATGACGCCAAAAAACTTGCCGCGCTGAAGGTTCTCGTCGTTGACGACCATATGACCGCGCGCGCGCACCTGAAACGGGTGCTCAAGGACATGGGCATCACGCAAGTTGACGAGGCGGAGAACGCCGATGACGCAAGCGCAAAGGCGTCCGCAGGTTACAACATCATCTTCCTCGATTGGGATATGCCGGGCAAAACCGGCATCGAGATCCTGCGCAAATTCCGCGGCAATACCGCCTATGACGATACGGCGTTTGTGATGGTGACGGCGAAGTCGGAGCCTGATGACATCATCTCCGCATTGCGGGCGGGCGCAACATCTTACATCGTGAAGCCAGCCGATGCGGCGGAAGTGCGCAATAACATCACGGAAGTGCTTGAATGGATCGCGCAGCAGAAAGCATTGCGGCGCTAGGATACCCCAGCCGAATCCGTTGACATAAAATCAGGCTTTTTGGTATTCTTTGGCCAAGGTGCTCGCGCCCCCAAACCCGTCAATAATGCCGACCTTCAATGCTTCGACATGAAGCCGCATGGCCGTGCTGGATTCAGAACTTGTATGCCCAAGCGCCTGTCGGACATTTTCAATCTCAAGAGCCTGATACTGGCGGCCGGCCTAGCCGCAGGCGGTGCGCAGGCGATGGCGGCAGATGTGTCCCCTGGCGATGACGGCGGGATGAGTAAACGACCGCTGCCGGCCTCGGTCATCGCGCCGCATTACAGCACGCATATCAAGCCGCAAGATCCCGACAGTCCCGCGCTGAAACTGCTGAAGGCGGAATTCGGGCGTACGCCGCTCGGCCGCGCGCTGCTGGAATTCGCGGATAAGCAGAACATCACCATTAAATTCGACGCATCGATTGCCGCGACAAATAACTATGCGCAATACGTGCCGGAAAATTCGACCGTCACCGCGCGCCCTGATTTATCGCTGGAAGAACAGGTCATGTACCTTGCGCATGAACTCCGCCATGGCTGGCAGGACAAGGCGCTGGGGTATTCGGAATTGAATGCGAAACGCCTGACGCCGATGCAACGTTTTTCATTGCAACGCTATGTCGAGGCCGATGCGCATGCCTTCGCCGCGTTCTTCTGGGCCGACCGCATGCAGTGCTTGGGCGTTCAGCCGGTTGCTGACCATGCGGGATATGAACTGGCGCTCGCGCATCAGTTGCAGGGAAAAATGGACGGGCAGGGGAATGTAGCGCTGGCTGATTACCGCGACCTCGCGCTGCTTCCCTATTTCGACCATCTGGAGAATTACAACCACCGTCATATCGCCATGGCCTCCCGCGCGGTTGATGGTTTCCGCGCGGAAGTCAAAGCCGCGCAAAGCGAGGGGCTGTCTTCGGCCTTCAACCGCCTTGCCGCCGATATCGCCGCAACGCCGGATGACGCAGCTTTTACGGCATGGCTGCGCCGGCTGGGCGGTACGGATTTGAGAGTGAACACGCAGACGGGTTTCACGGATCAAGCCGACACCGCGCTGCTGAACGATTATCCCTTCCGCGCGCTGGAGGGACGGGATGTTATGCCGCCGCTGGGCGCGGCTTCTGCGGTGATGCCGCAGCCGAAAGCACGGCTGGAGAGGTTGCAGGCAATTGATGCGAAACAGCGCAGCTTCATTTTGGGCCGGAATTAGAAAAAGATAATAAAATCAAAGTCGTTCTGGAATCCTGCCCTGCGCGATGCCGTGTTTTTCGCTTGATAATTCTGACTAAACAGGTATTTATAGGCTGATTTTACTTGCCTTGAGGGGCGGCTTTGTTTATGTAATGAAGCCCCTCGGGTCATACCCCCTTCAGGGCTAAACTGGAAAGAGAAGAGTACGAGTTATGGCAGTTCCCAAGAAAAAGACCTCGAAATCGCGCCGCAACATGCGCCGTTCGCACCACGCCCTGTCGTCGCCTTCGGTTGTCGAAGACAAAACGACCGGCGAAATGGTTCGTCCGCACCATGTCTGCCGCAAGACCGGCATGTACAAAGGCCAAGCCGTTATTGATGTTGATTAACCATCCGGTTAATCACTAAATCTGGCTAACCCGCGGGGTGCGGGAACGGGGTTCCTTTGTCTCATCAATTGGTCATTGCACTTGACGGCATGGGCGGCGACAAAGCGCCCCAGATCGTTGTCGAGGGGGCGCATCTGGCGCGCGAGACCTATCCCAACGCAAAATTCATCATCTATGGCGACGAAGCGCAGATAAAGCCGCTGGTCGCCAAATATCCCGGGCTCGAGCGTTCTCTCGAAGTCCGTCATACGCCCGACAAAGTCACCAGCCACGACAAGCCTGCGCATGCGCTGCGCCATGGCCGCAATTCATCCATGCGCCTTGCGATTGACGCGGTCGCGCGCGGGGAGGCGGATTGCGTCGTTTCCGCCGGCAACACCGGCGCGCTGATGGCGATGGCGCTGTTTTCGCTGAAACGCATGCCGGGCATCCACCGCCCCGCAATCGCCACCTATATGCCCACCAAAATCCCCGGCCACGGCACCGTGCTGATGGACCTTGGCGCGAATGCCGAATGCACCTCGCAAAATCTTTTGGAATTCGCGGTGCTTGGCGGATTGTTTTCGCGCGAGATCTTTAAAATCGCGGAGCCCCGCATCGCGCTGCTGAATATCGGGTCGGAAGCCATGAAGGGCGATGAGCTGGTGCAGGCCGCATCCGAAATTTTCGCGACCGCCACGCTGCCAGGCAAATATGTCGGCTTTGCCGAAGGCGACGAGATCATGACCGGCAATTTCGATGTCGTGGTGACGGATGGTTTCACCGGCAACGTCACTTTGAAAACAATCGAAGGCACGGCGAAGCTCATCAAGCACATGATGAAGGAAGCGTTCAAGTCGTCCATCTGGGCGAAGATCGGCGCGGTGCTGTGTCTGCCGGGTTTGGCGATCTGCTATCACGCGCTCAAGAAATTCTCTAAACGCATGGACCCGCGTTATTATAATGGCGCCAGCCTGCTGGGCCTGCGCGGGTTGTGCATCAAAAGCCACGGCGGCACCGACGGCATCGGCTTTGCGAATGCCATCGGCGTCGCGGGCGGTTTGGCTGCCAACAAGTTCACCGCGAAAGTTGAAGCGGAACTTGAACGTCTCGGCTTCTCGTCCGAACCTGCGCCGCAGACGGAGGAAACATAATGCGCCGTTCCCTCATGCTGGGCTGCGGGTCATACCTGCCCGAAAAAATCCTGACCAATGACGACCTCGCCAAGATCGTCGATACGACGGGCGAGTGGATCGAGCAGCGCACCGGCATCAAGAAACGCCATATGGCGGCAGCCGGTGAAAAGACCTCCGATATGGCGACCGCCGCCGCGAACAAGGCGCTGGCCATGGCGGGGCTGAAGGGCTCCGACATCGACGCGATCTTCCTTGCGACCACCACGCCCGACAATACCTTCCCCGCAACCGCCGTGACCGTGCAGGACAATATCGGCATGGGCGGCAAGGGCTTCGCGATGGATCTTCAGGCGGTCTGTTCGGGTTTCATCTATGCGCTCGCGACTGCCGACAACTTTATCAAGGCGGGGCAGGTCAATCGCGCGCTGGTGATTGGCGCGGAGCATTTTACGAATCTGCTCGACTGGACCGACCGCACGACCTGCGTGTTGTTCGGCGATGGCGCGGGCGCTGTCGTGCTGGAAGCGGGCAATGACGGCAAGGGCACGAAGGCCGATCGCGGTATCCTGTCGACGCATCTGCATTCCGAAGGCGCATATCGCAATCTTTTGTATGTGGATGGCGGGCCTTCTTCGACCAAAACCACAGGCGTCGTCAAGATGAACGGCAAGGAAGTTTTCCGCCACGCCGTCACGCGCATGAGCGAAGCGATACTTGAAGCGATGCATGAGAATGACGTGGATGCATCCGAAGTGAAATGGCTCGTCCCGCATCAGGCGAACAAGCGCATCATCGATGCGACGGCGGAGAAACTGAACCTGTCGCCGGATCAAGTCGTGGTCACGGTGGCTGAACATGGAAATACATCGGCTGCTTCCATCCCGCTCGCCCTCTCCGTCGCCGTCAATGACGGGCGAATCCAGCGCGGCGACCTGATTCTGATGGAAGCGATGGGCGGGGGCCTCACTTGGGGCGCTGCATTGGCCCGCTGGTAAGCCTTGCTGGAAAATCGCAAAAAGCCCTTGCGACTCGAATAAACCCTAAGGAATACCGCTAATTTCACCTTCGGGCATTTACTGTAAAACTCCGATTCAACTCTTTGTATTGACTAATTAAATGTGAATCGATAGCGTAAGTCTTAACGGAGTTTTGGAGAGGAATCGATGAGCAATCAGACCATTACACGCGCCGATCTCAGCCAGGCTGTTTACGAACAGGTTGGCCTTTCGAGGAACGAGTCCGCAGACCTCGTGGAGACTGTACTCGAGGAAGTCTGCAAAGCCTTGGAGCGGGGGGAGATGGTCAAGATTTCCTCCTTCGGAACCTTCCAGGTCCGCAGCAAGCGCCAGCGCATCGGCCGCAATCCCAAGACCGGTGAAGAAGTGCCAATCCTGCCGCGCCGCGTGCTGACTTTCCGCGCATCGAATGTGCTGAAAGAACGCATCAACAAAGACGGCGAATAAAACTAATCCTGTTTTCGAAGCAACAGTATTAAGGACCATCAAGAATGACGACGACGACCAATCAATCCTCGTTGAAGCCCGGCGCACAGCCCGATGCCGGCGCGGATCAGGTAACCCAGAAAATCCCCAACCGCCGCCCGATGAAGCAAAAGCAGTCGGCGCAGAAATCCGCGGGCGCGTTCCGCACGATTTCGGAAGTGGCCGATGACCTGGGTGTTGAGCAGCACGTGCTGCGTTTCTGGTAAACCAAGTTCTCGAAAATCAAGCCGCTCAAGCGTGGCGGCGGCCGCCGCTACTACCGCCCCGAAGACGTCGAGCTCCTGAAAAGCATCTATAACCTGCTCTATCAGGAAGGCTACACGATCAAGGGCGTGCAGAAGCTGCTCTCCAACACCCGCGGTGCGGCATCGCGCGGCGATGACAGCATCTCCAAGGCTGTCCAGAAGAACAAGGCCGAGCTGCAATCGATGCTCGACGAACTCAAATCCATGCGCAAGCTGATCGGTTAATCCCGCTCATGCTTTCCGCTTAAAGAACCCCGGCCTTGTGCCGGGGTTTTTTATTGGTTTCCCGTCATCCCCGCGAAAGCGGGGATCCCGTCGGCCTTGGGGGCAAAATGCCCCTGAGATCCCCGCTTTCGCGGGGATGACGGCGGAGGCCGGCATGGGGTGCATTTGACAATTATTCGCAATCGCCTTACCATATTCAAATCTTCACGAAAGACCGGCACGTAACCCGTTCATCACCTGAGTGGTCCCCATGCTGTACGAAAAAGAATTCCGCGCCCTGAAAGACATCCATGCCCGCCTGCCGCAAGCGCAGCGCGAGATCGTCGAAGTGCTGGCGGCATTGCCGCCGCTCGCGGTTGTCGTCTATGGCTTAGTGCTGCTGCCGCTCGGCATCATCGGCATCGGCGGTTTGCTGACGCTCAGCGTCGCCTCCACGCTCGCAAGCGCGGCCATGATGGCGCAGGCGACAGGGCAGCTGGACGCGCAGAAACTCGCGGGTTTGCCGAAGCGTGTATGGCAGGCGCTTGAGAAAACCTTCGCCAGCGTCGACGCCGCATCCGCCCCGCAACCCGCTGCCGCAGCACCTGCCGCAACCGCGCAGGCTGCGCCCGATGCCACGGCTGTCACCATGCAATCGCCCTTCAACACTGCGGCGCTGCGCACCGTCACCGCCGCCAACGACGCCCCGCGCAAAGCCCCGAAACCGGCGGCCAAGGGCATGGCGACATCCAAATGACCTGTTTTTAAAGGGAAAATAGCCCTCAAAAGCGTGGTTGCAATCTTATGGGTACTTTGATACATTCCGCGCCTGTACCAGAAGTCGGACTGTAGCGCAGCCTGGTAGCGCACTTGCATGGGGTGCAAGGGGTCGAAGGTTCAAATCCTTTCAGTCCGACCATTTCTCTACTCTGCCCTCTTCTGCGAACCAGCAGAATGGTTTTCGGTAGGAAAAAGAAAGCTTTGCGCCGTCGAGCGTCAGGTTCTCAAGTGTGAAATTCAGAAACTGCCGTTTTTCCTCGATTGTGGAACCTTGAAACACTTCTGCGGCGCTGGAGCAGATATCCAAAAGGAACAAAAGCGAATCCTTGAACCCGTCATCGCCTTCGCGGTGGGCGGTCAGCAGCCCTTCAATTTCCTGCCGTTGGCTGCGGAATTCCGTGCGGCGGCGGTCGAAATCCTCGCGGTCGATGGCCTTGTCCATTAGAAGGTCCATCAGGCCATCAATGCGCGCCTGGATGCGCGTATGTTCCTTTTTCAATTCATCGCCCTGCCGACGCTGGAAATCCCGTTCTGAGCGCTCTGTGGTGCGCAGGTGGTCGCTGATGGCTTGCTGGATATCCGGCGGCATGTAAAGGCCCTGCAGCGCGCTCTCTGCCTGCTCCAGTACCTTCTGTTCGGGAATATAGACCAGTTTGCCGGATTTGTCCCAGGTGCGCAGGTATGTCCATTCCCCGCTGCCTCCGCCTAGATAGGTTTTCTTTTTCTGTAATGCCGAAACCGTGCGCCCCGTATTGGCGCAGGTCAGCAGGCTGCGAAAGATGAATTCCTTGGTGCCGTATTTGAACGGCTTCTTTTCCCAATTCTTCAGCACGGCTTGGCAGCGGTCGAACAACTGGCGGTCGATCAGGGCCGGATAAGTGTGCGGATGCTGCTTGCCCTTCACGGTCATGATGCCATGGTAAAAGGCGTTCGTCAGGATCAGGTAAACGTGGGAACGGTGCAGCGGCCCGCCGCGTTTAGTTTTGTTACGCAATCCCCAGACTTGGGCCATTTCGGTCATGTGCGCGAGGGTAAAGGTGCCGGTTGCGAATTCCTCGAACATCCGGCGCACGATCGGGGCGCGCTGGTCGTCGATGATTACTTGCGCTTTTCCGCTCGCGTCGCGGGTGTTGAGGTAGCCGATTGGCGACATGCCGGGCAGCAGGCCAGCGCGGATCATATGGTCCTGCGACCGCTTTACATTGTCGCGCAAACTGTCGGTGTAGCTTTGCGCCATGATCACACCAAAGGACCACATCATTCGCTCTTGGCTGATGCTGCCCTTGTGAATGACGTAGTTTTCGGTGTTGAAGTGCAACTCCAGCTTGCCGTCCTGAATGAGAGAATCTAGTAGGGGGTATTCCTTGAAACTGCGCTGAACGCGGTCGACCTTGTCCGCCACAAGCGCGATCACTCCGCGTTGAGACTTGATGAACGCTATCATCTCCATGAATTTGGCGCGGTCGCCACGGGTGGAGGATTCAGTAATCTCAAAGACGCGCACAACCTCCAGAGCTCGGCGCTGGCAGTAAACCTGCAGCCGGTGCTTTTGCGCATCAATTGAATGCCCTTCCTCCTGTTCTTTTGAGGACACACGCGTTAGGATGACCGCGCGCTGGGCTTCATGTTTTGGGAAATCAACAATGGTCAAATTTTAACCTGCGATATCGTTTTTTTTTGTCAACGCCTGTATTAATGCGCCTCTTGAAACCGGGTCGACGGCGGGCAGCGCTTGCTGACTTTCCTGAAGCTTTTTCAATTCTGATGCCATCATAGAAATCAACGCAGTTCCGTTGTTGAATAGAATGCCGGAGTCGCACTCATCAAGAACTTGCCGTGGGTGGGAAATTGGATTGCGGTAATCATCTTTCATTTGTTTAAATTCCAAAAGAATTTTTTCAGTTGGAATTTTACCGGTACCAGCATTTCGGATTTTCTCAAGTTGGGTATAATAGTTGTCCCATCCTTTTAATGTTGCGCCAGCTTTGCCAGAGAAAAATTGATAATAAACTTCCATCATTCCTTCAACGGCACGCCCTACGTGAAAGCCTGATGCTGTATAAAGACCAAAAGCAAAGCACCTTCCGGCAGCTTTCCAGTCATCTTTTGATTTTGGTGGGACCATGTCTATGATATCTGGCGTGAAGATTTCATGGGCGTAATCGACCAGAGCGGGAGTGTGGTAAATGCCCCTTCTTGGCACATAGTAGGTGGCCGTCTGATTCATCTCCTCCGTGAACACGATCTCAAATGAACGTAAATTATTCGAAACAGTCGAAAGCTCCCAACTAGGAATTTCGCCTTCGAAGTTCATTTCCTTCTGCCAATCCTTGTAATACTTGCCCAGAACATATTCGATGGACTTGAGAAAACGCTCTGCTGGAGCCACAGACACTTGTAACTGTATAAGCTCACCTTCCAGAAGGGTGTATAGCCCCTGCCTTGCATCCATGAGATGAAAAAGTAAATCAATATTTCTCGGAACGGGATCTTTGCGATCCGCATATTTGGCGAGCTCTCCGAAATTCTTACCAATTGTGTAGACGGAGAATTGATTTATCCGTTTCATAATATTTCTCTTAATGATTGTGGTTTGTAAAGATTTTACAAAATGATTGCATGATTGAACAGCGTGCATTTTTTGAACCAAGCGACTGATTTACTGCCTTTTTCTGCTTTTTACCGAAAGTGCCAGCCGTGCGAAGCCGATCAGGTTACGTGCGGCCTCATGCGCTTCACGGTCATCTCTAGCTCCATAGGCATGCATCAGACCGACGACTCTCTTGTAGCTGTCATTCTCTTTTTGCACTGGTGGGGGAATGTGGGGTTCGTAGCTCATATGGGCGTCATCAGTTTTTCTTGCTCATAGAAGCGTCGAAAATACTGCGCATGTTGGCGAGCCATTTGCTCGCCTCTTGCTGCACGTCGAACCTCTTGCCGATCTTGGCTTGCGGGACGAGGTAGAACATAATGATCTGCTCTACTTCGCGGCCGGCGTTCTTTCGGCGCTTCGTCGCCTTGCGCACGCCCTTTTGCGCGCCGCTCACTTTGTCATACGACCTGACAAGGTTCGCGACTAAAAAGCCGCCCTTGTGGCTGGGAACAAATTCCAGCTCGCCATATCGCTGGACGGGCCACTGGCTCGGTGTATAGGGTTTGCCGCGCGGGCCTTTCGGCGTGTCTTGCGTGGGGAGGGCCAGATAAATCCCTTTGCCCCCCGCACGGATGATCGCGCCCTTGTCGAAGGAAGAAATAATCTCGGGCGCGCGGCTGAAGATAACGCCGCTCGGCTCGGCGCTTTTTCCCCGCTGCGGAAACACAAGACGCTTGCCGCCGCGCGTGGAGTCGCGCCATGTATTCGCAAGCATTTGCCCAAGGCCGGCCGCAACGGTCATCATTCGCAGGGACAATTTCAGGCCCGAGACGGATTGCTTGATAGCGTCCATGCTCGCGGTTTCGAGGCGGCCGCGAAACGCATCAATGTCGCGCTTGATTTCCTTTCCGATATCGAAAGCGTTGCTGATCAGCTTCATCTTGACACTCTCCCTGCTCATTCAGAGCTATCACGGTGTCACTTTGCTGGTCGCTGAGAATGAAAGCGCCTCTAACTTCTCAGGGCGTGCGCCATGCCACCCCCGCCCCCGCCCCCCGAGTGGATGATGCGCGGAGGCTGGGCGAGTGCTTGATGCAGGGGTGCAGTAGATGTGCTTGCCCTCTATTCGATTACCTGGCTTTGAGCGGGGTGCTGGATGTAGGGTTGCGGTGTAGAGTTGCGCGGCCCTGCATTTCGATCACAAGGCTTTGAAAGAGCAGTGGTTTTAAGGCGCGGTGCTGGTTGTGTAGGGTAGTGCCGAGGGGGCGGCTCCTATAACGAAGGCAGAGATGAAAAGTAAAAGCTATTCACTCTGTTTCTCTTTTTTTTCTTCCACCTGTATATACCCTACATACCATACATTGATATATATAAATATAGATATATCAACCAGATACACTGTGCACAGTTCCCTACATAAAGCCTACATGAACCCTGCACGATGTCGATACGCTAAACACAAGCCCTAGTGTTCGAGGGGTGGGCAGGCCTAGATGTAGCCGCCGTGCAAAAATTCACGGGTCCTTCCCCGAGGTAAACACAATGCGGGCGCGCAGAGCGTTCGATATCGCTAGCTAAGCGGTTGAAATTTAGGGTTAACTTTTGGGCGATTGGTTAATTTGCGACCTGACTGGCAAGATTGTTTCAACCGAACGATTTCAACGGGTTGTTAAAAGGCAAATAGCTCCCGCCCAAAACAGCGAGGGCTGATTTGCTGCTTCGACGCGCTGGCCAGCCGCGAGCTTGTCGGCTGCCATCTTGAGCCTGTTGTCGGTGCGGCGCGCACTGCTAAGGGTCAGGCCTAGATGATGAGAAAGAGCCCAAGCAATAAACTGAAGCGCAACAACAAAAAAAGGCTGCAAAAAAAACCCGCGCGGATGTACCGACACGGGCCTAAATATAGCTACTGGGGAAGGGCAGCAGTGATTAGAGTTTTCAGTGAGGGCTGAGGGCCGGGGGGATCATGCTGTTAAGGTGTTCGGCTTCATCAATCGTAGCCGGGCCAAAGAGCTCGCTGCGGTCAATGTACTGATACAGCGACCAAAGGCCGATCAGGGCGGAACGGTAGCTGTCCAGCTTCGCCCCTAAGTCTTCGCGGGTGATGTGAATTACCTTCTGCTCGGGCTGACACCGGTTATCGTGAGAGCAAAGCCATTCGCTGATTGAGTTAATGGTGTCGAGGGCAAAGACCAGCTGCGCGCGCGCATGGGAAGGTGTCGCTGCTTGATTAGTGAGAAGAATTTGCGTGATGGCTTCGCGCTCCTTGAACATCGTCACTTGCTGAGGGCAGTCTTTGGCCTCTGCTCTATCTAAAAAGCTGAGACGTTTAAGAAGCGGTTCGATAGGTGCGGTCGTGATGCTGCTGACTGGTTTTTTAGGAGATTTCAAAATGGTGGCGCGGGTCATGAAATACGGCTCCTTGGCCTATGTTGACACTTGGTGGTTGATGCTGTAGAAGTATGCAGATGTTGTACAGTGTTTAACAACGTTAGTCAATAACAAAGAGGATGGCAGGGAAATGGTGCGGGACGCGGCAATAGGAATTAGGGTCAACGCAGAACTTAAACAAGCTGCCGAGCAAGCTGCGGCTGACGACCGCCGTACGCTCGCTTCGGTTGTAGAATTGGCGCTGATCGACTATCTGCACAATAAGGGTTATGTGGATGCAAACGGCGCGCCTATCGCAAAGGGCAAAAAAAAATGAGTACGTTCGTTAAATCTCTTACTGATCTCGATCTTTTCAGAGGGCAGGGCCGGCTTAACCTGTCAGGGCATATGCTCCAAGCGTCCGATTGGACGCTCGCGACCTGCGGCACATTATGGCGGCCGCCAAATTACTTGCGGGATTTTTATAAGGGGCACGGAGTGCATTTGCCCGAGCTATTGACCATCGGAAAGGCGATCGGCTTTCAGGTCGAACACGACAATGCCACGTTAGCCGCGCTCGAGGCTGCTGATCGTCTGAGCGGGGGCCTTGCGTGAATCGCACCCGCGCGGAATTTCTGTATTGGTCGCGCACCGCGCCGCAAGAGGGGCTATACCTCGGACAGCTGGCATGGGAGTTCCTGCGCCGTAATAACGAATACCGTGATCTCGTCGCTCCCTACGTTGCGGCCGCGCCGCGCGCCGTGGTTCTAAAGGAAATCAGCGCAGCTGATCGGGAGCGCGTCAGATCTTTTGGGCTTGCCGCTGCCGTCAACCCTTCGTGTCCTGGGTGGGCGTTCTGGCCGCTGTACTGGCATCCGGACAAAGTGCCGATGATGGCGACATTTAAGCAGATCTTGCCGCCTGTCGAGACACCGAAACCGGCAAAGGAAATTTTTTATTATCGTCCGCAACTCC
>JAQSWE010000184.1 GCA_029266795.1 Alphaproteobacteria bacterium
GGTGAATTTCAGCATCTGCTGCTGGTTGTTTTTATCCACGTAAGGGCAGGGGGAGTTTGCCACGGTTTCGCGGAAGCGGTTAATGATGCTCAGCGCCTTGTCCGGTTCGGTTTGCGGCAGCATGATCACAAATTCCTCGCCGCCGAAGCGGCCGATCACGTCATAGCCGCGCAGCGAGTTGGTCATCAGCTTGGCGTAGTGTTTCAGCACCAGATCGCCCACTTTATGCCCGTAAGTGTCGTTGACCGACTTGAATTTGTCGAGGTCGCATAACACGACGGCAAAAGGCTTGCCCGTCCGGCTGAAGCGCGAGATTTCGGCATTCGCCATCTGCATGACGGCACGGCGGTTTTTCAGGCCGGTCAACTCGTCCTCCAGCGCAAGGCGGATCAGCTCCTTGCTATACGCCGCAAGACGCACGACGAGGGGGCGGAAGATGTAGTAGGCTTCCAGAAACAGGACCGACAGCACGATCAGCATCGTGAAATACTGAATGCGGTGCGACCACGCGATCTGCGCGGTCACGTTTTCATGGTATTGCTCGATCGCCTGGTCAAGGTTGATGGAAAAAGACTTGGCGTCGCGGGCCATATCCTGGAATTCATCTCGGAATTTCTCGAATTTATCGGTGCTGCGATAGCTGATGAAATCCCGCGCGGAGCTGAGGAATTCCTTCATCTTGTCATCGAGCAGGTACGGCTTGTCGCCGAAGATCTGGTTCACGTCGCTGTCGTTATAGGCTTTCAGCGTCGCACGCGTGTCTTCAAGACGTTTCAGGGTATCCCGCAGCAGGTCGCCGTCGAATTTATTGCCGGAGGTGCGATAGGACGATGCGTTCGACACGCCGATATCAATCAGTGCGCGCATGCCCGTCATGGCAAAGGTGATTTCCGCGTCGTCTTTTTGTTTCGTGGTCGTGTAGGAAACGACAAGGTGTCCCGCGATTGTCAGCACCGCGATGATCGCGAAGGCGCATACATAAGCGCGGGTGAGCGAGAGGTGCGGATTGTCAGGCGAAATGTCGATCAGGCGCGACTGATAACCTTTCAGCCTGTCCTGCATGACCGTCACCGGTTTTTTCTTCGGAGTTGGCGTGCCCTCAGCCATTTTCGACGGAAAACTTTCTGGAAAAATACTCACACTCTTATCTACATATTATATACAGGAGCCCGTGATGTGGAACAGCATGAAATCGTTGGGATCTTCCATAAATGGCGAAACCGGCAGGCGTTTTTTAACGCGCCTGCCGGTTTCTTTCGTCAATTTTCAGCGATTAAGCCGCGACATCCTTGCGGATCTCGTGGTTGCGCGCGTCAAAGCGCTGGCCTTCGAACTGCTTGTCGAGGGGGGCTTGGACGATGTGGTTGATGTAGTTGCCCATCATGCCGAGCGAGATGATCGAGACGACTTCAAGGATATGCGCGCGGGTGTAGCCGACCTTGATCATGGCGTCGATATCGACCTGCTCGGGGCGGCCCATGCGCTTCAGAACTGATTTGGTGAAGAGGTGCAGCTGCTCCAGCTTCACATCTTTCAGAGGCTTGTCAGCGCGCAGCGCTTCGATGATGTCTTTCGCGACACCGTCTTTTTCGCCCATAACGGAACACGCCGCCATGCAATAGCTGCTGTTGTTCAGGTAGCTGGTGGTGAGCGAAACGATATGGCGCTCGACCGGAGTGAACAGGCCGGTTTCGACGGTCGTTTTCAGTCCCAGCCAAGCGCGCAAGACCATCGGCGATTCAGCGATTGCGCCGTATACGTTCGGCAGGAAGCCAAGGCGCGCGACGAGTTCTTTCAGGAGCGGGCGGGACTGTTCGGGCGCGGTTTCGGGCGTATGGATTTTGAAGGAAGTCATGGATGAGCTCCGTTTTGTTGGGTTGAAATTTTTTAAGCATTTTTGCAAGTGAGGTGAGTATGCCCGTGCGCGGTTAAAGTCCGGTTAATTGCGGAAAAACACGGGCTTTGCAACGCCTTCAAGGCTGTTGTTGGGCGGATGCGGATACGAATCTTTTGAATAAGCGCGCGGTAAATAGCAGCGGAATATAAAAGGGCGGAGAAGGATAACTCCGCCCTTTCATTTTTGGCGTGTGTAAGTGAGTGGTCTTTCGCTCCCTGGTGTGTAAGCAGGGAGAAAGAAACCGCAAGAGCGGGAGGGTTAGAGGCCCTTCGTTCTTGCGGTTTGAGTAAACCCGGCAGCGTGTGCATGCTGCGGGTTATCGTTGGCCACCGCCAGCAGCTGGCGATTGGCATGTTCGTAATCTTTGGTCGCGCGGTTTTTCAACTCCGCCTGCGTCACGCCGGATTTGGCGATGTCGATCACGGGCTGCGTTGCATCTTTCAGTTGCGGGTTGCGCTGCACGTACAGTTCCAGCACCGTCGCCAGTTCGCGGCTGAATTCGGCGAGGTTGCCGGGCTTGCCGTTCGCGCGGATGCCGAAATCGACGTCGAGGTATTTGCCTTCATGATATGCGGCATTGTGACGCGCCTCCACGATGCGCTGCTGCCAGCCGTCATGATCGGGCGTCAGGCCATATTCGGACAGCAGGCCTTTCACTTGCGCGCTGGCGGCGGGGTCGCGGAGCAGGGCATGGATGAACGGCACGCCGCCCAATGCGCCGGTTTCGCCGGCATCGAGGCCGCGCACTTCGACGCGCTTGCCGGTCGGGCGGCCTTCGTCATCGCGGATGTTGCAGACCTTCAGGTCGGAATAGACAAAGGTTTCTGCAAGGTCATAGTTGGAGCGCGTGTTAAGGCCGAGGTCTTTCAGCTGTTCGAAGGTCACCGGCTTTTCGGGCCAGATGATGGTGTTGTCGCGGTCGTAATAGAACAGCAGCGGCGTTTCGAATACCTGCTGCGCATGGCGGCGCACGAAATCATCGCCGTCTTTCGCCTCCAGCAGCGATTTGGGGATGCTGCCCTGTTCGCCGAAAGCTTCGTAGAACGCGGCGCGGGGGTTGTAATCGAGGCGCTCGTTCTTGCCCTCGATGAATGCGGGGTAGTTGCCAAACAGCGCAAAGATCGGCGCCTGCAGCGCATAGCCGGTCGCCAGCAGGTCGTGCAGGTCGTTCGGGTCTTTATAGCTGAGGCTGATCTGCGTGCTGGTCGCCAGCAGTGTGACCTTGAGGAATTCAGGCGCCTTGTGCAGCTTCATGCCTTTGACGAGGCCGCGCGCGCGGTCGCGGTCGACGAGGTTCTCTTCCGCCGATTCCAGCGTCGCGAAGGGGAAGAAGGGGGAATCATTGGCCACGAAGCCTTTCGCCTCGATCGCCTGATGGTAGTCATCCCATGATTGTTTGATTTCCTTGACCAGTTGCGGCACTTCGGTGACGCGGAAGGGCGGGCTGGCATATTCGACGGCGGAGGCCATTTCCAGCTGCGCCTGATGGCCGAGTTTTTTGAGGTAGGCGAGCAGTTCGGCGGTGTCCTGCGTCGTTGTGCCGACGGGCTGGCCGTCCGCGCCCTTCTTGTAGACGCCAATCTCGGTTTCAAAGCCGATATACTGCTTATCCAGCGCGAGGCCGTTGCCCTTGTAGAAGGGGATCACGTCTTCGACGGAATTGATGAGGGTGAAATCGTCTCTGCGAACGTCGGTCATTTTATCCTGCCTGTAGCGCGTATGGTTGCGCTGATGTCATGGCGCCTTTAACGGCGCGTGGTTGCGAATGGTGAAACTCCGGAAGCTAAACCGGAATCACATTCGGCTGGGGCAGGGATGACAGAAGAGGTGGGAGAGGGTGATGTGCGTGGCCACTGGGTTAAGTCCTTTTTCTGCGGTAAACCGCAGTTACCCTGCGGCGCTTTAGCTGTTGGTCACGCGGCAGCAAGCTGACATCAAATCCCGCGGTTCTTGCGAACAGGTGTTATATAATCATAATCATGGCCAAACTGTCAATAAAGTTTGCGGCGGTGCCGCACGGCCGCGCGTTTTCAGGTTATTTTTCAGTAACTTGATTTTAAATATTTACCGCGGCACTTGCTCAAGGCAAGGTAAGAAAATGGAAGAAAAAGACACCGAAGAGGAGCCGAAGCTCTCCCCGAACCGAATCCGCGAACTGGAAATCGCGCATATGCGCGTGAACATGAAGCGCGCCGCGCATCATCATACTGTGAAGCATACGATCATTGAATGGACGCTCGTGCGCTCGCTCGCGTGGTCGGAGCGGATTATCGTGGTGGTTGCCGCTATTTTGTTCCTGATGAGCAAGGAATACGAATTCCTTACCTTCTCCGGTATTGGCTTTATGCTGTTCAGCCTGATCATTCTGGGGCCAGTCTACGGCATCCTCATGTTCCTGACGGCGCTGCTGGTTTACCGCATCCTGAAAAACACTGATCATTACCCCAAGAATTCAAAGGAATTCCGCAGGGTCATTTATCCCGTCTATGTAGGATGGATACCCTTTGTCTACTTCCTCAGCCACCACGCCATGAGCTTCTATTACGAAGTCGTCAAAAGCGTTCCCGCTTGGGAAAGCCTCAAGGAATTGCTCGCGCGCTGGAATTTGTGGAAATAGCCGCACCATGGGCCGAGAAGGTGGAAGACTAGAACGACCCGGATGAAAACTTGGTACGGTTGCTGCCTCTCGGCCCTGGCCGGGTTCGCAAGACACTCGCCCGCCCTAGCCTTCCGGGGAGCAATATGGCCCGATTCAGGGGTTCTGGCAAGTTTCATATGTCATCGCCTGCGACCGCCGACTGAAACGCGAATCATTCCAGAAAATGGCAAAGGCGGCGTGCGGGGCCGGATTTTCAGAAATGGCTGAATATTATCAGAACTCGCCCGATAGCGACATAATCTTGCTTCACATAAAGGAAGTGAGGGAGCTTTACAGGCGAAATATCAAAAAGTCCGGTCAGATACACACAATGCTTGACCTTGCGAAGAACCATGATATATTGCGCACGCTCTAAGGATGGGCTGGTGGTAGACAGTTTGGTCTAGACGCAGTCCGGTTTTTTTAACCGTCTTCCGCGGGAAAAGTGGAAGTTCGACTGATCTCTTGATCAGTATCCTGCCGCGCATTTGAAAAAATGTGCAGTAGGTGTTGCCCTCATCCTCAAGAACGATTTTGTTGTTAAACCAGCAAGACACGATTTTGTTGTTAAACCGAGGAAGGGCTATAAATGCCAACAGTTAACCAACTCGTCCGTAAGGGCCGCGTTCCGCAGTTCAAGAAGAAAAAGAACGCGGATCTTCAAGGCAACCCGCAAAAACGCGGCGTTTGCACGCGCGTCTACACCACGACCCCCAAGAAACCGAACTCCGCGCTGCGCAAAGTCGCGAAAGTCCGCATGACCAACGGTCGTGAAGCCATCTGCTACATTCCCGGCGTCGGCCACAACCTTCAGGAACACTCTGTCGTGCTCGTGCGCGGCGGCCGTGTGAAGGATCTTCCCGGCGTTCGCTACAAAATCATCCGCGGCACCCTTGACACCCAGGGCGTCGATAAACGCAAAAAATCGCGCTCCCGCTACGGCGCGAAGAAACCGAAATAAGGGGTTTTAAATATGTCACGTCGCCATTCCGCCAAAAAACGCGAAGTTTTGCCAGATCCGAAGTTCAACAACCTGGTTCTCGCCAAGTTCATGAACGTGATCATGATCTCGGGCAAGAAAT
>JAQSWE010000185.1 GCA_029266795.1 Alphaproteobacteria bacterium
AGGGCTTGTTTTCGTTCTTTTTACCATTAGTTCATGTGAAGCGTGTATTCTGGAAGGGAAAGACGCAGACGTTATATAAAAGGATACGTTCGATGCAATTCCGCCTGACCCATGCTGTCATCGCGCTCGGCCTTTTGACCGCCGCCGCGCCCGCCTTTGCCGCCGCAGGGGTGACGCCGCCTGCTGCCGCCGTGAAATCGGATGACGCGCTGGTCGGCCACAAGGCGCTCTACGACTTCCGCCTGACCTCTGTGCAGTCGGGCGCGGGCATCAGCGATATTCGCGGCAAGATGTATTACGAGCAGGATGACAACTGCGAGGCCTGGACGACCGACCACCGCTTCAACGTCGAATACCAGTATCCCGAACGCCGCCCCGTCGAAAACACCAGCCACTATGTCGCCTTTGAATCAAAAGACGCGCGCCAGTTTTACTATTCGTCGGAGCGCGAGGAAAACGGCTTCACCATCGAGCAGCTGCGCGGCGCGGTGAAACCGAATGCCGACGGCACGGCCAAGGCCGATTTTTCACGCCCCGATGATTTGTCGTTTGACCTGCCCAAAGGTTATTTGCTGCCCACGCAGCACACGACCGAAGTCATCAAGCATGCGCGCGCCGGGGACAAGTTCTTTACCGCCGTCATGTTCGACGGCACCGATGCCGACGGCCCCGTGGAAATCAACGCCTTCATCGGCAAGAAACTGACGCCTGACGAGATCAAGAAAATCGCCGCTGATAACCCGAAGATTGACGCCGGCATCGTGAACGGCGACGCATGGCGCGTGCGCATGGCGGTCTTCCCGCTCAAGGAAGAAAAAGGCATGTCGCCCACCTATGAAATGGACCTGATCCTGCACAGCAACGGTATCGTCAGCTGGTCGCTGGTCGATTACCATGCCTTCAAGGTCGAACAAAAACTCCTCGCGCTGGAAAAGCTGCCGGTCCGCAAATGTAATTAAGGGGTAACGGGGGCGGGGCAACTCGCCTGCTTTTCCGCCAGCTTGTCCTTTGCCGCGGCATGGCCCTGCGCTGCTGCCTTGCACCACCATTCAACCGCCTGCGCCGTGTCATAAAACCCGCCATCGCCGCAGCAATAGCTGTTGCCCAGCAGGAATTGCGCCTCGGCATCCCCTGTATCCGCGCTTTCCTGCAGCGTCACGCGGTTCGAATTGTCGTATGAAATGCGCGTGTCCCATTTTTTGGTGGAACATCCGGCGACCGACAGGCAGATAAACAGGACAGGCCAGAACTTCATCGAATCTTCCACTTGGTTTGCTATGATGCCTTTATGCGCATCCTGATTGTAGAAGACGACAAGGATATTGCCAAGCAGCTCTCCGCCTTTTTGACGCAGACGGGGTTTTTGCCGCATGTGGCGATGACGGGCGAGGAAGGGCATTATCAGGGCGATGTCGAAAATTTCGACCTCGTGCTGCTGGATATCGGCCTGCCCGACCGCGACGGTTTTTCCGTACTGGAGGAATGGCGCAAGAGCGGGCGCAACATGCCCGTCATCATCGTCTCCGCCCGCAGTCACAAGATGGAAAAAATCCGTGGGCTGAAGGCAGGCGCGGATGATTACATTACCAAGCCTTACGACCTGGAAGAACTGGTCGCGCGCATCCATGCGAATATCCGCCGCCACAAGGGGCAGGCAGGGGCTGAGCAGCGCGCAGGCAATGTCGTGTTCGACGGCTTCGGCGGCAAAGTCACGGTTGACGGGATTGCCGCCAACCTCACGCGCATCGAATTCCGCATCCTGCAATGCCTGTTCATGAAGCAGGGCAAGACGCTGACTGCGACTGCCATTTCCGAACATGCCTATGAAGATTTCGACCACGACTCCAGCATCATCGCGCGGCATATCTCCAACATCCGCAAGAAACTCGGCGCAGGCATTATCGTGACCGACAGCAACCGGGGCTATTATGTTCCGCAAGAATAGCCTGATCTTTCGCATCTCGCTGCTCGGCGCGGCGATCACCGCGCTGGCGATCACCGTCATGGGGGTGGCAGTGATCTGGATTTTTACGCTTTCCGCACAGCGCATCCTCGACAATCACTTGATGGCGTATGCGGATATCATCGTTAGCCGTGTCCGGATTAATGGTGCGGTAAGCTTGCAGGATGACGCGGGCTTGCTGGACAAACTGCCGCGCTATTGGCAGGTCAGCGAAAACGGCCAGCCGCTATTCCGCTCGGCGAATCTTGCAGAAGCCATGCCCCTCAAAGCGGAAGACGTGCAAGCGCCGCAGCGCGTCGAATGGAAAAGCGCGGCAGCGCAGGATATCGTCGCCGTGCAATCCACCTTCCTGTTTCCGCAGGGGCGCAAAATAACGCTCACCAGCGGCCTCGACCGTGCGGTCGCCGAAGCCTATCGCGCGCAGGAGCGTGACGAACTGGTGAAGCCGCTGATCCGCGTGCTGGCGGCGGGGGCGGCGTTGCTGGCGGCGGTCACGATACTGCTCCTCTGGCTCGCGCTCCGCCCGCTCGCGCGCATCCGCCATGCGCTGCGCCAGGTGCGCGACGGCAAGGCTTCGCGGCTGGCGGGCGATTACCCCGCCGAAATTGCCGACCTTGCAGACGACATCAACCGGCTGCTCGATTACAGCGCCGGCACGGTGGCGCGCCACCGCGACTATGCGGGCAATCTTGCGCATTCACTGAAAACCCCGCTGACCGTCATCGCGAATGAAACAGATATTAAAGTTGTGCGCGACAAGCTGCGCGGCGTCAGCGAGATTATCGACCGCAGCCTTGCCCGTACTCATGCCTCGGGAGCGGCGAATATACTGGGCGCGCGCACGCCGGTGCTTCCCGTGTTGCAGGATATTGCTGAAGGATTCGGCAAGCTCTACGCCAAGCAAGTCGACATAGTTTTTCCCGCAGACGTCATTTTTGCGGGCGACCGCGCCGACTTGTTCGAAATCGCGGGCAGCATCATCGAGAATGCCTGCAAATTCTCCAGAAGCCGCGTGTCTATCACGGGCGGCACCGATTCCATTATTGTGGACGATGACGGCCCCGGCATCGCGGCGGAGATGCGCGAACATGTGCTGGCGCGCGGCGCAAGGCTCGACGAATCAACGGCGGGCACGGGCATCGGCCTTGCCGTTGCGCGCGACGTGGCGGCTTTATATAACGGGACGCTGCAATTCGAAACATCGCCGCTGGGCGGGCTCAAGGCGCTGATAAAACTTCCTCTTTCGCGTTGAATTTTCGCGGAAGGCCGCTTTCTACGCCGCTTCCGCCAGCTTTGATAAAGTCGACTTATGCTTGAAACATAAGGAGGCTTACATGAAAAAACTCATCACCATCACCCTGTTGTCGATCGCCCTTGCGGGCTGTTCGCACAAGACACAAACCACGTCCGGCCGCGAATATCTGGCGCAATACAGCCAAGTCCCTGTCAGCGAAGGGAGCAGCGTCGTGAGGGCGGACGGCACCAAGGAACGCCTGAAATCAATCGACGAGCGTGTGCGCGATGCAGCCGCCGTCGAGCCTGTCCTGAAATTTCCCGCACGCATCGGCATCGCCCGCATCACCGATGGCGCTCTCACGAATATGCCGCCGGAAGAAGCGGCAAGCTGGGACGCGCTTTGCACCAAACTGGGGCCCGGTTTCGGCGAATGCGTGCCTGTCAGCCCGATGATCGCGCGCATGGTCAGCAGCGGCGAAAGATACAGCGACTCGCTCAACACTGTCGTTGATACGATCCGTCTTGGTGCCGCGCGACAGCATCTCGACGCGGTATTGGTCTATGAAGTCCTCAGCCGTGAAAGCAGCCACAAGAACATCCTTGCGGTCGCCAACCTCTCCATCATTGGCGGCTATGTGCTGCCGTCGCAGACGCATGACGCGGTGGGGTTGGGGAATGCGCTGCTGATCGATGTCGTGCAGGCCTATCCCTATGGCACCCTCTCGACCACTGTCGACAAGGAAAGCCGCGTATCATCGTCATGGGGCTGGGGGTCTGATTACAAAGCTGGCGAAAAGCTGGCTGACAAGATCAAGGCGCAGGCGGCAAAACAATTGGCCGACGAAGCCTATGACATGTTCAATAAGCTCCGCAACGAACTCGGCTGGGCGCATCAGGCTCAGGCGGGGCGTCTGGAAGCCGAAAAAACCGCCAACCGCAAAAAGCACTAGGAAAAATACCGTAAGGGGTAGGGAGCCGGTGGTTATGTAAACCATCGGCTCTTTTCTTTAATTAGACCGCTTCTTAATAATTTGTTAACCTCTGGCCACGTATAACAGGCGATAGCGCATTTGGAGCACCTATGAAAAAGAAGGTCATGATCGTCGAGGATAACGAGCTTAATATGAAGCTCTTCGACGACCTGCTCGGCGCGCATGGTTATGACACGATCAAGACGCGCGACGGCACCAAGGTCATGGATCTGGCCCGCCAGCACCGCCCAGACCTGATTGTGATGGATATCCAGCTGCCCGAAGTCTCCGGCCTCGACGTCACCAAATGGCTGAAAAGCGACGAGGAGCTGAAATCGATTCCCGTCATCGCCGTCACCGCCTTCGCCATGAAAGGCGACGAGGAAAAGATCCGGCAGGGCGGCTGCGAGGATTATGTGTCGAAACCCATTTCGATCATCGACTTCATGAAAACCGTGCAGAAATATCTCGAAAAGTAACAGTATTCGCCCTTGGCCCAACTGTTTGTGACTTAAGGCTTTTATAACCTTAAAGCTTCGTTTAACATTTGCCTGTAGGGTAAATGTAAGGCCTTCCTTGCCACTCCGAGAATAAAAACAGAACATGACCGCACGCGTACTCGTCGTCGATGACATCCTCCCGAACGTCAAGCTGCTCGAAGCCAAGCTGAGCGGCGAGTATTTTGACGTGCTGACCGCAACCTCCGGCGCGGAAGGCATCCAGAAGGCCGAGACGATGAGCCCCGACATCATCCTGCTCGATGTGATGATGCCCGGCATGGATGGTTTCGAAACATGCCAGCGCCTGAAGGCGAACCCCGCGACCGCGCATATCCCCGTCGTGATGGTGACCGCGCTGACCGATGCGACCGACCGCGTGCGCGGCCTTGAATCCGGCGCCGACGATTTCCTGTCGAAACCCGTCAACGATGTGGCGCTGATGGCGCGCGTGCGTTCGCTCGTCCGCCTGAAAATGACGGTCGATGAATGGCGCATCCGCGAAAACACCGCAAATCAATTCGGCTTCGTCGGCAACAAGGGCACATTCCTGGCCGAGCCGTCGGAAAAAGCGCGCGTGATGGTGATCGAGGACAAATCTTTCGAGAGCGACAAGTTCGTCGAGACGCTGAAGCGCGACGATGACACGGTCATGGCCGTGCGTTCGGGCGAACAGGCGATCGCCATGGCGCAGCAGAACGAATTCGACATCATCACCGTCAGCCTCAACCTCGCTGGTGAAGACGGCTTGCGCCTGTGCTCGCATCTCCGCTCGAACGAACGCACGCGCGCCGTGCCGCTGCTGATGGTCGGCGAGGAAGGCGATATGAAACGCATCGCGCAGGGCCTCGAGATCGGCGCGCATGACTATATTTTACGGCCCGTGGACAGGAACGAGCTGCTGGCGCGCGTGCGCACGCAGATCCGCCGCACACCCATGGCCACCAAGTCGGCGACGAAGTGCTGAAGGTATTTGCCGACCGCATCGCCACGCGCCTCCGCAGCTTCGACCTTGTCGCGCGTCTGGGCGGCGAGGAATTCGTGGTCGTGCTGCCCGATATCTCCCTCGACATGGCGATGCAGGTCGCCGAACGCCTGCGCATCGGTATCGCGCGCGAGCCGTTCAAGACCTCAAGCCCGCACGGCCCTGTGCCGGTTTCCGTCTCCATCGGCGCGACGCTGCTGGTGGGCGAAGACATCAAGGTGGAAGCCGCGCTTGCCCGCGCGGATGACGAGCTCTACCGCGCGAAAGAAGGCGGCCGCAACCGCGTTTATTTCAGCGGCAGCGGCCTCGTCAACCCCGAAAGTACCTCCGAAAGCGTGGGGGACATCCCGGCAGATACGAAGAAAATTGTTTGATAACAATATCTTCCGCCTCTTTTAATTGACATAATATATAGTTGTGCTAGAGTATGAGAAGTTTGGACTGCTTCTCTCTCCCCTCTATGACGATGGTCAGGTATAGAACATGGCACCGAATTCCCCGCTGACTTCCGACGACCGCGAATTGCTGCTCGACAAGATTACCGACCTGATGGCGTTGCAGACCGTGCCCAAGGAAAGCGTTCCCTATGTCGCAGCCGATGGCAGCTTCGGCGTGAAGGCGGAATTGGGTGAGGGCGGGCTATATTCGATGTACCACTTCATCGATACGCTGGGGCGCGGCAAGCTGTTCGCCAACCCGCAGCGCGACCGCAGCGACCTCGACACTGCTATGTACGAACTGCGCCGAAACAACCCGTTCCAAGTTTTCGACGAGGTCAAGCTGTTCATCAACGCGGATGACCAGTTCCAGGTGAGCGTGCGCACGGAAAAGAGCGTCGATGACATCGTGTCCGTGATCGACGGGGGCATCGCTGCCGCGCGGAAAGAGGTGCGCCGCCGCGCCGCCGAAAAACAGAAATGGGAAGACGACAAGCGCGCCGACCTGGA
>JAQSWE010000186.1 GCA_029266795.1 Alphaproteobacteria bacterium
TCCACCGTGGAGCCGAACTGGCGCGTCTGGTCGACGACGCTCGCATGCCACTGGGCCGTCATGTTTTTCAGCGAGGGGAGCATCTGCTCCGTCCACAATTCGTTCAGGTGATCGACGAACTGCTCGCCGCCGACATCCCAATAATTGTCGTCAACCATGGCAAGCGTGTCTTCGGCGAGTTCGCAAGGATCGGTGCCGAAGCTGCCGGTGAGCGGTGCGCTCGCGCTGCTGTCGCAGTCGTTGGTCGGGGGCGTGGAACCGCCGCCGGCCGTGCCGCCGCCGCCGGTGCCGCCGGCACCCGTGCCGCCGCCGCCGCCGCCGCCGCCGCCAACAGGCGGGCCGCCGGTGGGGGTGGGGTCGCCAGAGTCGGGAATCCCGTCGCCATCGGTGTCAGGGTTGTCGGCAACGCCGTCGCCGTCAACGTCGAGGTCAAGCTGGTTCGGGGTACCGTCGCCGTCGATGTCTGGGTCCGTGCAATCGGGCACGCCGTCAACATCTGTATCGAGAAGGCAGTTGCTGCCAGCGCCGCCAGCGCCAAGGCCGGTAATCCACGCGATCCCTTCCGCGTCAAACATGCCCGAGGAGTTGTTGGAAAGGATCAACGCGCCCAGATAAGTATTGAGCTGAGCCTGTGCCGCCGCATCCCCGCTTGCCGCAAGCGCGATCAGCGACTGCGCTGCCGCGCAGGAGCCGAATTGAGAGCAGAGCAGAGTCTGGAACAGCGCCCATGTGCCTTGGGACGGGCTGTTGTAAAGGACGATGGAAAGCGTGTTAACTGCGCCTGCCTGACCTGCCATGGCATTCGCGAGAGTCTGGAGCCCGATGTTGCCTGTGCCGGCGATCGTCCAGTTCAACAGGTCATCGAGCGGGTTGATGGGTGGCAGCGGATAGACAATGCCGAAATAGGGGTCGAGGTAAGAGAAATAGTTATAGAAGTACGGACCGCCGAGTGCGTTCTGAACCGTTGTCAGGTTTGCGACGTTACCGCCTGCAGCCCCGGTCAGAAGCGCGGCGGAGTTGGTGGGCGGGTTGATCGGGGGCGGGGGAAGCGGATTGACGCGGGGAGGATCACCAAGAGCGGCTCGCACGCCGTCAAGATAGGCGTAGACATCGTAAGGCACGGCGGGGTTGCCAAGAGCTGTGTTGAGCGCGGCGAGCGCGGCGGGATCGTCCTGCAGCGCGAGCGTCAGCACGTTCATGTCAATCGCAGCACCTGAATATTGGGCTTCGGCATCGCGTGGCGCCAAGAGGCACCCCGCTACAGCGAGCGCCATCAGGAACTGAACCGCTCTGGTAAAAATACCAGAAATTTTTTGACAGGGATTAGTCATGCCCCTCCCCACAGAAACGCGCACACAGAAGCCTAAGAAACCTATCCTTAAATTCTATCAAAGTTTCAGGTATTTGGGAATTACTTAAAATTTTAACTAATAATTTACCGCGCCCCAAAGAGGCGATTAAGTGTTTGCGGTAAATGATGAATTATGTCTTCTGCCGTCAGGCCGAGGCCGAAAATTTGGGCCGTTTCGCCCTGCAGCCAGACCCCGGCGACGGCTGCCATAAAGGGGGACATCCCCTGCGCCATGAGTCCCGTAATGAGTCCCGCGAGCACATCGCCCGACCCCGCAGTTGCCAGAGTCGCGGGGGCATTACCATTGATGACCGCCGTACCATCGGGGGCGGCGATGACTGTATCGGCACCTTTTAACACAACGATGGCATTGGCCGTTTTCGCGGCCTTGCGGGCACGTTCTAACTTGTTACCTTCAACATTTCCGAACAGCCGCGTAAATTCGCCTTCATGTGGCGTCAAAACATGCTTGGCAGGTGACAGCTTTCCGAAGAGGTCTTTAGGTGTTTCTTTAAATGCGCTGAAAACATCCGCATCGATGACAGCGCATTTATCAAAGGATAAAACGGCTTGTATCGTTTCCTTCATACCGTCTGTGAGACCCGCGCCGGGGCCGATGCAGACCGCATTGCGGCGCTCGTCACGCAAAACAGTTTTCAGATCATCCAGCGTTGTCCATTCGTCGATCATCACGCTCGCGCGGTATTGGGAATATATCGCCGTGGTCTGCGGCTGGCTTGTGATGGATACAAGACCGGCGCCTGCGCGCTGCGCGGCATAGGCGGCAAGGCAGGCGGCACCGGTGCGTTGCGCGCCGCCAAAGATGACCGCGTGACCGCGCGAATATTTATGGGATTCAGCTGACGGCAGCGGGAAATCTTTGAGCCACAGGGCAGAATCGTTTTCGAAAACATTGCTCTTGAGGTCGGCAACCGTCTGGTCGGTGATTCCAATCAGTGACACAGCCAGTTTTCCGCAATATGCCTTTGACGGCATCAGCATATGCGCGATTTTCTTGCGGCAGAAGGTGACGGTGAAATTGGCCTTCAGTGCGCCGGGGGCAATGGTGCCCGTCGTTGCATCCATGCCCGACGGCACGTCGATGGCGGCGACCAGCAGTTTCTTGGTGCGGATCTTGTCGAAGAGGGTGATGAGTTCGGGATCGAGCGCGCCCGCGAAGCTTGCGCCATACACGGCATCCACGATCAGCGCGGCATCTTTCAGGGCGAGGTTGGAATTGAGGCTTTCGATATCGCCGTCCCATTCCTTTGCGGCCAGCGCGGCATCGCCTTTTAATGCGGGCTTCTTCAGCGGGCAGGCGACCCGCACGTTCCACCCGTCGGCTTTGAGTTTCGCCGCCACGATAAATCCGTCGCCGCCGTTATTGCCGGGGCCGCATAAAACCAGCACGGGGCAGGGCTCCACGCGCTCCTTGATCGCCTGCGCGACGGCGGTGCCGGCCTGCGTCATCAGTTGAAAGGACGGCGTGCCGGCGGCGATCGTCGCGGCATCGGCTTTCTTCATTTCAGCGGAGGTGAGGATTTCAAACATAAGGCGCAGTATTGCAGGTTGCGCTGGGAAGGGAAAGGGTGGGGCGATCGACGGGGATTGAACCCGCGGCATCTTGGACCACAACCAAGTGTTCTACCACTGAACTACGACCGCCATTAGGAGAATGGTTTACCTGACCTTATATCTGCGCGTCAAGTTTTCCCTATCGTGCAGTATATCAAAGGTCGTGCCTAATTTATAGGCAAATGCCTGAAATTCAGGCAGCGAAATCAATTTGTATAACTAATTTTCCAAGTAAAAACAGGTATTTAAGTATGCCTAAAACTGGCACAAGACTTGCGATATAGGCGCGTCTTTAAAAAAGGTCAGGACATGAAAAAGATCGAGGCCATTATCAAGCCGTTCAAGCTGGATGAAGTGAAGGAAGCCCTTCATGAAGTCGGTGTGCAGGGCATGACCGTGACCGAGGTACGAGGCTTCGGTCGGCAGAAGGGCCATACCGAACTGTATCGCGGCGCGGAATACGTCGTCGATTTCCTGCCCAAGGTGAAAATCGAATGCGTGGTCGAAAACGGCCAGGTTGACGATGTGATCGAGGCAATCTCGCAGGCGGCCCGCACCGGCCGCATTGGAGATGGAAAAATTTTTGTGAGCCCCGTCGAAAACGTGATCCGTGTCAGAACCGGAGAGCGCGGGAAAGAAGCAATCTAAAAGATTACTATTAAACGAACGTCAAACAGGAGAGACCAAATGGCTAAATCAACGGCAAAACTGAAAGTGGCGAAGGCGCCCGCGAAAGCGAAGTCGTCGCATAACTACGCTCCCTTCTTCAAGCTGATCAAGGAACACGGCATCGAATACGTCGCGTTCCGCTTCACCGACCTTCGTGGGAAATTGCAGCACACCGCGCAGCATATCTCCACGGTCAACGAAGACCTGCTGGAAGACGGCATCATGTTCGACGGTTCGTCCATCGCTGGCTGGAAAGCGATCAACGAATCCGACATGATCCTGCGCCCTGACCTGACGACCGCCGTGCTCGACCCCTTCGCGGCAGCGCCCACGCTCGACGTGTTCTGCGACGTGTATGAACCCTCGACCGGCCAGCCCTATAGCCGCGACCCGCGCTCCATCGCACGCGCGGCCGAGAAATATCTGCAGTCGACCGGCATCGCGGATACCGGTTTCTTCGGCCCCGAAGCTGAATTCTTCATCTTCGACGATGTGCGCATCGACGTGTCGATGAACCGCGTGTCGTATGAGATCGACAGCATGGAAGGCCCCTACAACTCCAACCGTTCCTATGACGGCGGCAACATGGGCCACCGCCCGGGCGTCAAGGGCGGCTATTTCCCCGTCCAGCCGATCGACAGCTCGAATGACATGCGCGCGGAGATGGTTTCCGTCCTCGCCGCGATGGGTGTGCCTGTTGAAAAGCACCACCATGAAGTCGCACCCGCACAGGTCGAACTGGGCATCAAATACGCGACGCTCGTGAACTCGGCCGATAACCTGCAACTCTATAAATACGTCGTCCATAACGTGGCGCATGCGTACGGCAAGACCGCGACCTTCCTGCCGAAGCCCGTCTTCGGCGACAACGGCTCGGGCATGCACGTGCACCAGTCGCTGTGGAAAGCGGGCAAGCCGCTCTTCGCGGGTTCGGGCTATGCGGATCTGTCGGAAAGCTGCCTCTACTACATCGGCGGTATCATCAAGCATGCGAAGGCACTGAACGCCATCACCAACCCCACCACCAACAGCTACAAGCGTCTGGTGCCGGGTTATGAAGCGCCCGTGCTGCTCGCTTACTCCGCGCGCAACCGTTCCGCTTCCTGCCGCATCCCGTTCTCGGCAAGCCCCAAAGGCAAGCGCGTGGAAGTCCGCTTCCCCGATCCCGCTGCCAACAGCTATCTCGCTTTCGCGGCGATGCTGATGGCCGGCCTTGACGGCATCCAGAAGAAAATCCATCCGGGCGATGCGATGGACAAGAACCTCTATGACCTGCCCGCTGACGAACTGTCGGAAATCCCGACCGTTTGTGGCAGCTTGCGTGAAGCACTCGACGCGCTCCGCGATGACCACGACTTCCTGCTGAAGGGCGGCGTGTTCACCAAGGACTTCATCGAAAGCTATCTGGAGCTGCGCTACGCGGAGAACAAGGCATACGAAACCATGCCGCATCCGATCGAATACGCGATGTACTATTCCGTGTAATAGTTTCTTCCCGAAAAAATCCCCCGGACGCGAGTCCGGGGGATTTTTTTTCTGCAATATCGCGGCGAAAGGTTACTTGATCGCCTTGACGATTTCCTTGAAGGACTGGGTGTTGCGCGCCCAGTTGTAAAGATGCGTGCCTTCTTTCGGGGTGAACAGGATGGCGAAGATGTACCATTCCTTGTCGCCCAGCGCGAGGAAGTGGATTTCCTGCGGGCTAGCCTTGCCCTTCTTGGGTTCTACGTCGTAAATCTCGTAGCGGTTGAACAGGAAGCGGTCATAGGCCTGGGACTTGCCGCTCGAGATCATTTTGGTGATCTTGAGGTTCATGACATTGTCGAAATACTTGCGCTGGTCGTCTAGCTCGGTCTGAAAATCCGTCGAGCGTGAACGGCGCACGGCGAGGAAGCGGACATAACCTTCGATATTCTTCGCCTTGCCCTTGTTCTGCAGGTGGACGGTCAGCCGGTTCATGTCGCGGAAGTCGGTCGAAAC
>JAQSWE010000006.1 GCA_029266795.1 Alphaproteobacteria bacterium
GGGCGCCCGATACGCTCGAGGAACTCGGCCCCGATCCCGAAGCCGTGCTGGCCAAGGAAATGAAGGAAAAAGGCATCCAGCCGGAACAGGAAAAAGCGCCGGAAGCTGCGCCTGAAACCCCCGCGCCCACGACCCCCGTTGCACCCGTCACTCCCGCACCGGAAAAACCGGCGGAGAAGCCCGCGGAAGCACCGAAGCCCTAAACGCTCTCAGTCTTTATCGTCAATTCCTCGCCAAACAGGCGAAAGCCGAACATGCGCACCTCGTATCGGGGCAGATACGGGTCGGTGTCCAGCACTGTCACGCTCACAAACCATTTCAGCGCCATGATGACCGCGTAAATGGCGGGCATCACCCAGGTCTGCAGCCCCAGCAGCATCAGGCAGAACAGCACGACCGGCACGGCATAGCGCAGGATCGCAACCGTGCTCGGCACTTCAAACGCGCGCCGCAGTCCCGCCTGCGTGCCGCGCAGGAAAACCAGCCGCCAGTCATCGCCCTGCAGCTGCGCATTCAGCGTCGCTGCGTCGGGCGTTGCGGTTGACAGCTTGCCATGCAGCTTGCGCAGCTCCGCGATCATCAGCACATGCTCGCGCTGGTGAAACAGCACGGTCAGGAAAAACAAGGTGATGAAGGCGACGAACTGCATGCCCCAAGGTTATTTCATTTGCGCGATAATTTCCAGCCACGACTTCCCGCCATCGGGGTCGCGGATGGAAACGATGTCATAGCGAGCGGCGTCATCGGCGAGGCGCATTTTCGTGGTCACGTCATTCCGGTAATGGATGACGATGCGGCACGGCGCGGATGAAGTGATTTGCGCATCCTGCAGCATTTCCTGACCGCTTAAATCCGTTATCGCGGCAAACACTTCTGCCACCTCCTGCCATTCGACCGTAAAACCGCCGCCGCCATCGGGCGTCAGCACAGGGGTTTCGATGCGCAAGCGATGCGTCAACTGCCCGATATTCATGACAGCCTCAAGCGGCGATGCGCCGCGAAGAGCGGAGCCGCGCCCGAATTTCGGATCGCCGTTTCACCCGTATCGCCGCGGTTCATGTAAAGATGCGCAACCAGCCGCTTGATGCCTTCCCGCAGCGACGGCGGCACATCATCAGGGGAATCGCCGAAGCCCGCGCTGAATTCAATCTCGATCCCATTCAAGGCCTGCCCCGGCCAAGGCGGCGTGCCGGTCATCCCGATACGCCCCGGTCTGCCAACGGCATCGACAGTATAGGATGCCGGGGAAAATTCCACCGCATTGCCATCCGCATCATAGACATTGATCGCCGCCACATTCACCAGCGGCGGTTTCGGCAGCGACAGCGTGTGTTTCGGCCACTGGTCAAGGTAAAGGCGGCAATCGCGCGTGATGAGCGCAAGGCCGGTATATTCCTCGCAAATCTGGCGCGCCGCTCTCACCAGCGCCGCAATCGCCTCGTCATTCGCGTCATGCGTGATGCGCAGATGTGCCTTCGCGTCGTCCAACGTCACCGGTTCTGTTTCCGGCATGTCTTCGATCAGGTTCATGGCATTTTCTTTCGAAAAAAGCGGGGCGGAGTTTTTTTAATGCTCCGCCCCCTTATCATCAGCTATTGGCAACCGGCAGCGAAGACAGGTTGCCCTTGATCGCCAGCATGGCGATGGGGCCGCCGGTGGAAAGGGAAACGGGCGTCGCCGTTACCTTGACGAAACGTTTGCCGCCGCGATAGCCGATGGCGTAGCGCTTCTGTTCGTCGCCGCTGCCATCGACCGCCATGAAAATGCCGGAAGAAAGTCCGGTGAAGTTCAGGACGTCGTCATCCGTGCAGGCGGCATAGGCTGCCGGCGCGCCGGTGCCGTCATCCTCCGCATGTTCGATTTTCAGATCGATGCGGTGCGTGGAATCCAGCGTATCGGCGATATCGCCCACCAGCACCACGACGGCGAGCGCCTCCGCGCCCTGCATGTCGATATTGCCGGAATTGAGCGCCGATCCCTGCACCGTTTGCGGGCGCAGGCTTTGCAGGATCGACAGGGTGTTAATCAGGTCGTGCATATGTAGTCCTTTCAAGAAAGAGAAAATCCGGCACAGGCGGCGCGCGGGGGATCGCGCGCTTCAGTTGCGGGCTTATATACCTGTGCCGGACCCGGCTTTGCAGCCATTCTGTTGGTTTAGGAAGCCGAGAATTTCATCAGCTTGACCGCCTCGAAATTCGTCACATCGCCGCCGACGCGTTTGGTCGTGTAGAATTTGACGTAGGGCTTGGCGGTGAAGTTATCGCGCAGGATGCGCACGCCCTGACGATCCACGATCTGGTATCCGGCGTTGAAATCGCCGAAAGCAATCGACAGGCTGTTGGCTGCAATCGCCGGCATGTCTTCCGCCTCCACCACGTCAAAGCCCAGCAGCGACCCGCCCTGTTTCAGCTGGAAATCCGGCTGCCACAGGTAATTATCGTCGCCATCCTTCAGCTTGCGCACGGCGGAAAGGGTCGATCGTTTCATCATGAACACCGCTTTTTCGCGGTATGCCGATTTCAACGCATAGACAAGGTTGATCAGCGCGTCGCCGGGGTTGGACGATGCAAACGCACCCGCGCCGCCCGATGCGATCTGCTCGATCACGTTGAAAGTCGATGCCGAGGGCGTACCTGCCGCATAGGTCAAGAAACCGCGCGGCTTGCGCACGCCGTTGCCGTTCACGAAGGCGTCATTTTCCATGCGGGCGAGGCGTTCGGCGATTTTGCCGGCCAGCCATTCCTCCACATTGAACATCGCATCGTCCAGCAGCTTCTGCGTCGCGCGTGGCTCCGCATATTGTTCATGCACGGGAATCCGGTATTCGCCGATCTTGGGCGCGGCGGTTTCCCCGCGTGCTTCTGTCTCGCCGACCCAGCCGGATGTTGCTTCGTTCAGGTCGTTCACCCCCTCCAGCGCATCCGTGCCGATGGTGATGACATTGGCGACTTGGCGCATCGCCGATGTTTCGCGCACCAGTGTCGCAATGCGGCCCGACATATCGGGCGTGACGGCAAAACCGCCATCGGGGTCCGACCCCGCCGCCAGCGCCTTGATTTCATCCACGCCGGAACCCGCATTGTTCTTGCGGATATAGCTGCGGAATGCGTTGCGGTATTGGCGGTAGGCATCGACGCCAAAGCCCTGGTCGAGCGCGTGTTTGCGCTCCGTCATGAACTGCTCCGCCTCTTTCCAGTCATCGCCTTTCGATGACGGCGCGCGGGATAGCGCCGTTTCCAGCAGGTCGACGCGCTTTTTCGCCGCATCCGCCGCGTCACTCGCGCGGCTGATTTCAGCGTTCAGGCGGTTCACTTTCATTTCGGTCAGCGGGTCGGCGCTGCCGCGGCGTTCCATTTCGCGGATACGCTGGTCATTCGCTTCCTTGAATTGCTCGAAGGCACGGCCCAGGTCATAGACCGCCGTGCGGATATCATTCGTCATGTTGTTTCCTTTGGTTTAAGTGAGGTTTCGGATGGTATCGGCAAGCCCCTGCAACAGGGCCGCAGTATCGTCTTCCCCCTCGCACGCATCGCGCGGCGAGAGGGATTTGTAGCCGTGGGAGATAAATCCCTTGGCCTGCTTCCGGCTCATGCCTGCATCGCGCAGCAAAGCCTCGAATTCTTTTTGCGTCGGCACATCACCCGCCTGCAGCGCCGATTTCACGCGGCGCACCCGCGCCATGTCGTTGGCGGGGAATGTCACCATGGAAATTTCCACGAGGTCGAGCTGCGTCAGGATGCGCGCGCCGCTGCCGTCGTCGCGGTGCGATCCCTTCGTGCGATAGCCGATGGACAATCCCGTCACGACGTTTTCGCGTAAGAGTCGGTATGCTTCGCGTGCGCGGGGAATCTCGGCCACGAATAATTCGCCCTTTACGTACAACCCGTGTTCATCCTCCCGCATCTCCCGCCAGACACCGATCGGCTGGCGCGGATCGTGCTGCCACAGCAGCGGCGGCAGGCGTCCTTCATCGTTGAAGACCTTCAAACTGTCGCGAAACGCGCCCGGCAGAATGCGGTCGTTCACGCTGTCGGTCACGCCGAAAACCGAGGCGTAACCTTCGAAGACCCCTGTTTCGGCAAGGAATTTCAGCTCGAACGGCGTTTCGAATTGGGGCAGCATTGTTATTTCCTTTCGTAATTCACGAAGTGATTGGTGTTAACTGTTATTGTTTTGACAAATGCGAGGCGAATCCCATAACCTTGAAAGGTCATCAATCACTAGGCAGGTTCATTTGTTCAATCGCTTGAGCAGTTGGTTCGATAACTTCTACGACACGATCAAGGCGGGGTACTACACCCCCGCAGCCCCTCATAAAATCGACGACGACAGCGAACTGCCGCGCAAGCCTTGGGTCACCACGGCGCTCGGCGCGCTCGGCCTGTCATCGGCGCTGGCATCGAACACCGTCATCGACATGATGATCGGCGCGTCGCTCATCGGCGTCGCCGCCGGCATGGGCCTTGCGGGCATCACCGGCTTTGCGCTGCTGGGCGCGCTGTACCTGCATTCCAAAAAGACCGGCGCGGAAAAAATCGCCGAAACCAATATGGCGGGGCAGAAAGTGGCCGGCAGCCGCGCCGACCTCTACACGCTCCACACCGCGCAGAAAAAAATCATCAGCCTCACCGCGTCCTTCAGCGAAGTCGCAGGCCCCGCCGTCATCAATGCCGAAGTGCAGGACATCATTGCCGACAGCAAAGCGGCCCGCGAGCGTGTGCAGGTGCTCGACCATGGCAGCGCGCCCGCCAGTAAAACGTCATATGAATTCGTCCGCCCCGTCGTGCAATTCGCCGATGCCGCGATGATGGGGATACCGGCGGAATCACCCGCGCCCCAGCATCGCCGCCATGTGCGAGCGCATCGCCAATCGCAGCCGGCGCATGCCTAAGCAGTTGTTTCTAAACGCCGCAGCCTGTTTTTATTGACTTTTATCCTCTATATATTATGGTATATCCGCAATTCTAGAGCGGAGCGAAAACATGTCCTTCATCGACTGGATCACCGGCACCAGCAACCAGCTGACCCATGAAAAGCACAAGGCGATTTTGTCCGGTGACGAAAACGCCATCGCTGCGCTCAAGAAAATGGACAAAAAAATCGGCAAACTCACCGCATCGTTCAACGGCGTCGGCCGCGTGCCGCCCGAAGTGACCGCCCAGGTCGAGGCGCTCATCAAGGAAAATGCCGTTGCGATTTCGAAAGTCTCCGCCGTCGCGCCCTATGAAGAAAACCGCACCGAACGCATCGGCTCGTTCATCCGCAACGAAGACCCCGTGACATCCCAACCTATCGACTGGCTCGAATACGAAAACGTGTTCCGGTCAAACGCGGGCGTCCGTATCGAACAGCGCGTCGCGCAGTTCAAAGTGGGGCGTTAATCACGTCGCCACCCTCCAGCGGTGACATACCCAAGGCCTGACGTTTCTCGTTCACCGTCATGAAATCGCAAGCGGCCAGCCTCGACCATGTTTTCTCGCGGCGCGGGGCGAGGGCTTCAATCGCATCGGCGTCATAGCCAATCGAAATATCATCGCTAAAACGGGGCGACAGCCAGTTGTTCAGCGCATCCCGCATATGATCCAGCAGCGGCAGCACCGCGTCGTCAAACAGCGCCAATCGCGCCTGCTCGAAATTCGCAAAGGTCAGCGATCCTTCGATGCCGATCAGCTGCGGTGGCACGTGGAAGGCGAGCGCGATTTCGCGCGCCGATACATCCTTGCCCGCCAGCCAGTCCATGTCTTTGGGCGAGAGCCCCATCTCCCGCCAGTCGAGCCCGCCCTCCAGCACCATCGGGCGTCCGGCATTGCCGCTCCCTGAAAAATACTGTTCGATCTCCGCTTTCAATGTATCGCGCTGCTCGCCTGTCAGTGTATCCAATGCCTCCGGATGCGCAGGTTTATAAACTAATGCGCCAGACGGTCGGCCGGAAGATTGCAGCAGGGCCGCATTCCATTTCGCCGCTTCGTTATGCTGGTCGATGGAAAAGGCGGCAGCCTCCATCGGGCTCATGCCGTACCAGTCATCCAGCGGGTGGAATGATTTGACATGCAGGACTTGGCTTTGCCCTGTCAGCGCATCGGCGGCGTAGTCGAATGTCGTACCGTTGACTTGGTAACGGTAGGCGATGGGAAATCCCGCACCGCCCGGCACGATTCTCATTCTATCGGGCCGCAGCGTCCACAATTCTAGCGGCTCGCCATTCTTCGGCCCCGCCGCCTCGATATAGCTGTTGCCCGCGATCAGGTAAAAGGCGAACACCGTTTCAAACAGGGCGGCACCACCCTGCGACGGGTTCGGTTTGTTCAGCAAATCGATCAGCGGATGTTCATGCAGCCGCTCGCGGGATGCGCCCTTGCCGCGAAACACAACCCACGGCACGCCCGCCGCATTGCGGCTGACCAGCGAAATGCAGCGATAGGCCACCACGTTTTTTTGGTAACCTTCCATCGCCAGCTGGTCATACTGCCGCGGCGTAAACTTCGCCTCCCGTACGCCGAACGGCACCAGCAGTTTCGCCGATGCCGATGTTTTCACTTCCTTGCGGAAGGGATTTTTGAATTTCATGATCGCTCCTGTAAAAAACTTAAGACCACACCTTCGGCCCCTGCGGCGGCGGGCCATTCAGCATTAATTCGGTCATCGCCCATACGCGCGCATCGACGCGGTCGGGGCTGTCGGTATTTTGCAGCGGGTCGAAACCGCACATCTGGTCTTCCAATCTCTCGAACCGCCCCGCATGTTTGATGCGCCCGAGCATGTCGAGCGCGGCGACGGGTTCCGCCCGCGTCGTCTTGCCCCGGCTGGCGCGCACGGCCTTGTAGGATAAACGCGGGTCGATCGACCGCAGCGTGCATTCCACAAGGTCGCCGCCCTGATTGACCTCCGCCACCACGCGGTCGGCGGAAAAATCGTGATAGGCCTTCACCACGCGCTGCGCCCAGTCGAGCGGCGCATAACGCCCCGACAAATCCGCCAGCACATAGCCGCAGCCATCGCGCCCTAATCCCGCGACAATAATCCCCGTTTCGTCGCTGCCTTTCTTGGCCGATACCGCCGGATCGACCGCGATGATCACGCGCGCCATATCGGGCAGCGTGTCGCTTGCGCGGTTTGCCTCGATCTGCGCCCGCGTCCACAGCGCGCCTGCCACATCCGCATGAAACGCTTCCTGCGCGGTCGCCGGATATTCGCGGCGGAACACATTGTTGCCGCCCAGGCTCAAAATCTTCTGCCGTCGCCAGTAAATCTGCGCGTTATCAAGGCCGAAACTATCGGCATAGGCGCGTTCTTCATCCGTCGCCTTAAAATCCACCGGCGGCTTGCGGCGATATTCGTCCTGCCAGAACCACGGGATAAAAATCAGCTGGTATTCCGAATCCGGCAGCAGTGCATCCTGTGCGAGTTTGTAGAACAACCCCTCCGCGCCCGCCGATGTGCTTTCCAGTATCACTTCCGTAGCGTCGGCATCCGGCACCGCCTGTAGCGCGCCCTGCATGTGTTCTTCCGCATTCGCCCAGAAGGCGACTTCCGACCCGTGGAAAAACTGAACCGTCGCGCCGCGCCCGACGCCGGACGATTTCGCCGTACCGATGCGGTAGCCGGAATCGAGCGCGCCGAAAAACAATTCCTTGCTGTTCGAAACGCGCGTTTTCGCCTTCACCGCCTCGGGGCAGTGGTCGTGAAACCGCCGCGCGATCTGGTATATGCCGCGCGACGCTTCGTCCAGATGCGTCAGGATAAAGGCGGAACGGCCTTTGTGATGCGTCACCTTCCAGTAAAACCGAGCTTCCACATAGGTCGAACAGCCCTGCTGCCGACCCTTCAAGATCACCGCGCGCACGCGGCCCGTTTCCGCCAGCTGCTTTTCCAGCAGCGCATGGATATGACGCTGCGCCGCATTCAGTTCAAACGGTACGATGCGGCCCTGTTTGCTGCGCAGTTTCAGGCAGCCAGCGGCGTAATGCGCGAAATCATCCTTGAACCGTTGGCGCTCGGCTTTGCTGAAGGTTTTGTCGTTCATTCCAGATCCTTCAGCGCGTCTTCATGCGCCGCGTCGGGTTTCTTTTTCGCGCTGCGCGGCGAGTTGAGCGTTTTCTTGAGCAAATCGGGCAGGCGCTTGCGCAACAGGGCGAGCGCCGCCGTCACCTGCGTTGCGCTCATCTTGTTCTGGCCAAGGATATGCTCTTCAAGCGCGCGGATGATCGCCAGCGCGGCAATCTGCTCGCGCAGCGGCTTGCTGTGCTTCTTTTTCATTTTGATTTTCTGGGGTTGTTTTTGATTCTAGTGGGGGACTTTCCCCGCTCACACTTCTTGAGCCTGATTAAATCGTCTCAACTTTGATCTCAAGTTTCAAGGTAATTTTTGGTGACAACGCGTTATCGACATCGCTTTTGCCAGCCGCGAAAACGGCTTGCGCGAAAAAAGATTTTTTCAAAAGCGCAGCGCGCGTCACGCGAATGTAACGGTTGCGACAGGCAAAAACGGCGGTTTTACGCGCAATTCACGCGAATCAGCCGTAGTTATTGCGCGGCAGGGGTGGTGGTTGCAGGTGCAGCGGGTGCTGCTGCCGGCTCGGCTGCCGCCGGCGCTGCAGCGGGAGCAGCTGCAGCGGGAGCAGCTGCAGCGGGAGCAGCAGCAGCAGGTGCCGCTGCAGGGGCGGGCGCCGCTGCCGGTGCAGGTGCAGCTTGTGCCTGATAGTTCGCATTACGCGCCTTGCTGCCCGCTTTCATGCGCTCGTATTTCAGCAGTCTGTCTTTACAGGCCTGATACGCGTTGTTGTCGTACATATAGTCGGCGCATTGATCCGCAGGCGGTGTAACGGCAGGGGCGGCGGCGGGTGTTGCGGCGGCTGCGCCGGCATCCTGGAAAACGGGGGGTACGGTCTGGGGCGCCGCGGCAGCGGGTGTCGTCACGGGCGCGGTCGCAGCGACCGGCGTTCCGGGGGCGACAGCGGCAGGAACGCCGGTGCCGGTCGTTGTCGCGGGCGCTGCCACAACGGGCGCGGTGGTTGCGGGGGCTGCTGTGGTCGTTCCCTTGCCGCCAAGGCTGCCCTGATAGCCGCTGTAATTACGGCCCGTGCCGCTGGTCTGCGCATGCACGGCGGCAGGAATAAAGGTTAGAAGCGCGGCGAGGCTCAGGAGTTGCAAGGTTTTCATGTCATTCCCCAAAATTCAAGAAACGGCACGCCCGGCCCGGCTGCCTCCATTGATAATAGTATTATAGCATTGAATGATAAGAGGATTATTAAAAGATAAGCAGCGACCGGCTCAGCGGTTGTACTTAGCCTTTGATTTATCAGCTTTAATTGTCGGATCCCAGTCGAACCACGACTTCTTCTTCCGCTTCTTGCGGGGGGCGGATTCGGGCTCATCCGCGAAATCGTCGGCTGCTACCTCCGGTTCGGTACCTGCCGTGCGCTCGTCCTGTACGCGCACGAAATTGCGGGCGCTTTCCGCCTCCGGCTCTTCTTCATCGCGCTTTTTCTTCGCGGCGGCTTTTTTCTTTTTACCGGCCTTGGCGGCGACCATCGAATTGCAGGTCTGGTACGGCTTGTTGTAATTCGCGCGCACGATTGCCTGCTCCTCCGGCTCCAGCTGATCGAGGCATTTTTGCAGCGATGTCACGATCCGCGTCTGCGGCGCAGGCGCAAGCTCGTTCGCTGCTGCCGGCTGTTCTTCGGTCGGCGCGGGGGCCTCGCCCTGCCATTGCCCTTCGACCGGCGCTTTTTTGCCCGCGCTGAAATACTGCACCTGCGCGGAAGCGGGTGCGGCGATCAGCAGGGCGATGGCGGCGGTCAGAATAATTTTCAAGGCGCAATGTTTCAAGGCGTTGGTGCTTTCGGTTTTTTGTTCTGGCTGTCATCAGCGGCAGCCGGATTGTTTTCATTCGCCGCTGCAGCGGTTTTTGCGTCTGCCGCTTGTGCTTCTGCTGCGGCCTTTTGTGCCGCCGCCATCATCAATGTCTGGATGAAATCGCTGCGGCGGAATTCGACCGCGATATCGAGCGGCGTCTGGCCTTTTTCGTTCTGGATCGACATATCCGCGCCATGCGCCAGCAGCGTTTGCAGCGCGCCCAGCTTGCCGGTGCGCGCGGCGATATGCAGCGGGGTCTCGCCGCCGCCGGCCGCCGCATTCACATCTGCGCCCGCTTCCACGATCGTGCGCGTGAAGCCCGCGTTGTCGCGCGTCGCTGCGTAATGCAGCGGCGTCCAGCCTGCGGCATCTTTCGCATCGCTCAAGGAATGCCCGCCGTCCTTCATCGCCTTCACCAGGCGGTCGGCGATAGGTTCACTATCCGCCATGATCGCGGCGTGGATCGGGTATTGGCCATTTTTGCCCGCTATCATCACATCCGCGCCGAAATCGAGCAGCTTTTCGATCACGGGCGCCTGCGTATGGCGCGCGGCGGTATGCAGCAGCGTGTCGCCGTCTTTTGTGGTCAGGTTCCAGTTCGCTTTCGCGCCCAGCGCTTCCTTCACATCGTCCAGCCAGTCGGCCATGTAATTGGTTTCGATCGCCTGATGCAGCGGGGTCATGCCCATGAAGTCATGCTGGTCGACCTTCGCGCCTTTTTTGATCAGCGCCACGCCGAAATCGGAATGATATTTGCGGAAGGCGTGATGCATCGCGGATCTGCCGCGGCTGTCCTGTTCGTCAATCTTCGCATCCATGCCGGGAATCGCCAGCAGCGACTCAAGCGTCTTTTCATCGCCGCCTCTAGCCGCGAAAATCAGCGCGGTGCGGCCCCAGTTGTCTTTCTTGAAAACATTCGCGCCCTGTTCCTGCAAAAATTGCGCCGCAAGGTGCTTGCCGGATTCGGCGGCCATCATGAACGGGGTCATGGCATCCGGCCCGCGCGTCGGCTGGTCGATATTCGCGTTATGCGCGACCAGCAGCTTCATGACATTGACGTTTCCATTCCGTGCGGCCACATGCAGCGGCGATTGCTGCACAGTCGGCAGCGGCGACAGGTTGACATCCGCGCCGTGGCTCACCAGTTGCCCGATGATTTCAGCGTGTTCGTTATAGGAAAAGCTGTAATGCTCGATAATGGTGTCGAGCGGGCGGCGGCCGTAATCATTGGGCAGGTTCGGGTCGGCGCCGAGGGCCAGCAAATGGCGGATTTTATCCTTGTTCTGCTGGTCTGCCGCCTTGTTGAGCGCGGTCTGGCCCGATCCGTCTTTCGCGTTCAGGTCGAAGCCGCCGTTATAGAGCAGCAGCAGCATCTCGGCGTAATTCTTGTCGTTGATCCAATGCACCATGGATGATTTGTTATAGGTGCTGCCCGGCGCTTTCTTGCAATCCGCGCCCAGGGTCAGCAGCAGCTTCGCCGCTTCCAGATGGCCGTGTTCGACCGCAATGAACAGGCTGTTGCGGTTTTCATTGTCGGTCTGGTTGACATCGCCGCCGACCGCCACGATTTTCTCGATGATCGCGGGGTGGTTGCCATGGACCGCCGACATCAGCGGCGTCCAGCCTTTGGAATAGGTGCGGTGGTCGTTGATGCCCCGGCGCACTTCCGGCAGCGTCAGCAGCGCATCGGCAGCGGCAGTGTTGCCCTGCGCGGCCGCCAGATGCAGCGGCGTTTCGATCTGGCTGTTGCGGATATTTGCATCGGCCTTCAGGTCGATCAGTTTTTGTAAGGCTTCCGGTTTCTTGTTCGCAACCGCCACATGCAGCGGCGTCGCACCTTGCGAATCCTGCTGGTTCAGCGACAGGCCTGCGGTATGCAGGTATTCGATCAGGTCGGGGCGGTTTTTTTCAGCGGCCAGATGCATCGCGGTGCGGCGGCTGTCGATGGCGGGCGAAGCGGGGTCCGCGCCCATCACACGCAGCTGCGCGATAAAATCGACGGGGCATTCTTTTTCAATCGCCCAGTCGAGCGCGTTACGTTTCTTGTCGTCGCGGTATTCAAACGACGCGCCCTTGTCGACCAGCAGGCGCACCATCTCGATATTGCGCAACGCGATGGCGATGAAGAGCGGCGTTTGTCCTTCCTTGTCGGGCTGGTTCGGGTTCGCGCCGACGCGGGTCAGTTTTTCAACCGCCGCGCGCTCGCCCAGCGCCGCTGCCAGATGTAGCGCAGTGTTGCCATGCGCGTCCAATGGCGCGTTGACGCCGGATCCGTCCTTGCGCGATTTGCCGTTGAAGTCCGAATTGAATCCACGCATGGGGGGCATCATTTGACCTCGCTGTCTGGGGCGGGAGGAAGAAAGGGAACGGAATCTTTCGACGCAACTTTCTGCGGTGGCGTCAGCGTTTCCAACAGACCCGGCATGATGGCGACCAGCTGCCGCAGCGCGCGGCCCTGTTTCTCCACAAGGCTCATGCGCGGAAAGGCATCGGTCAGCGATTTGGGTGCCTTGGTCAAAAGGGCGTCCGTCCTGTTTATTCCGAAGATTTTCGATGTATAGATTCTTGACAGAATAGGGGCAGGGGGTCAATTCCCTACCTTATAAATAACCCCCTGTTCACATAAGGCTAAGCAATTGTTTCCCTTGGGGGATTTTGCTGCGGCGCGACAGTTGCGCTGAGGGTAGGTTTGGTCTGATGTGGTTTTTTTCATATTGTGGCATTTACTCGATATGACATCATCCAGGCTAGGGTTTTAAGATGGCAAACCGTTTCTCGCGAGAAATCACATCCCGCCGCCGTAATACCCGCCGCCGTACCCGTTATACCGTTTCGGCGTTGGGTTCAGGCCTTTTTTCTGGAGGTGCTGCTTGATCGCGTCGGTGGCGGTGCGTTTGTCCAAACCGTGGGCCATGTCGTAGGGGGTGTATTTCTGGTTGTCCTCGGCGAGGGGGTCGGCGCCGCCGGCGAGCAGGCTGCGCACCATGGATGCCGAGCTGTAGCTGTTCAAAACAGCGAGGTGCAGCGGCGTGCGGCCTTGCTGGTCTTTCGCCGTCACCTTCGCGCCCGCCTTCACCAGTTTCGCGACTTCGGCTTCAAGGCCGCTCTGGCAGGCGACATGCAGCGCGGTCTGCTGGCTCCAGCGTTCCTTCACTTCGGTGTCGACGCCTTTTTCGATCAGCTTGTCGATGATCTCCACTTTCCGACGACTGAGCGCGAGGTGCAGCGGCGAATTGCCCTGGTCGTCGAGCGCGTTCACGTTCACGCCGCGCTCCAGCAATTCTTTTGCCAGCACCATATTGTGATCCATGATGGCGGAGATCAGCGGCGTCCGTTTCCAGTTGTCGCGACCGTCCACTTCCGCGCCGCCATCCATGAGTTTTTTCAGAGTGTCGATCTTCAACGCAGCGGAGACATGTTGCAACACGTTACGTCCCTGTTTGTCACGCGCCGTTGCATCGGCGCCCGCGCCCAGCAGCGTGCCGACCGCGTCGTCATTCGCCTTGAAGCTTGCCGCCATCAGCGGCGTCACGCCGTCGGAATCGGCTTTCGACGGGTCTGCGCCCGCCTCCAGCAGCAGCGCCATCATGCGCTTGCTGCCCGAACGGATGGAAAGGATCAGCGGCGTGGTGCGCTGCTGCGCGTCGCATTTCGCGACATCCGCGCCCGATTCGATCAGGATTTTGGCGAGTTTCAAACTATCCGCTTCCGCCGCATCATGCAGCGGCGTCGCGCCCAGCTTGTCGGGCAGGTTCACATTCGCGCCCTTGTCCATCATTTTGACGGCAAGCTTTTCGTGGCGGCGCAGGACGGCGATATGCAGCGGTGTGCGGCCATTGATGTTGACGGCGTTCACAAGGCCGGAGCCTTCGGTCTTCAGCAGGTAATCGGCAACGGCGGTCGAATCCGTGCGATTGGCAGCGAGGTGCAGCGCGGTGTCGCCTTCGTTGTTCGACGAGAAAATCGCGACGCGTTCGAACAGCAGCGCTTGCACGGATTCGACGGTGTTTTTCTCCGCCGCGCGGTGCAGCGGCTGATAGCCCTTGTTATCGGGGCGGTTCGGGTTGTCGGTATATTCCAGCAGCGCGCGGATGGTGGGAACAGTCGCATTGCCCGCTGCGACATGCAGCGGCAGTTGTCCCTCGGCATCGGTGATATCGGCATCGCAGCCCGATTGCAGCAGGAAGGGCAGCATCTTGTGCGTCGCCTCGCTTTTCAGCGCCTCGAACAGCGGCGTTTTCTTTTCCTTGTCGCGCGGGTTCAGCTGGCAGCCGAATTCCATCAGCATGACGGCGATCTGTTCGCTGCCGACCGAGACAGCGTGGTGCAGCGGGCTGCGGCCGTCCTTCGTCGCCTTGTTGGGCGATGCGCCGGCATCCAGCAGCCGCGCGACCTTGTCGACATCCTGCGCAAGAATCGCCTCGATCAGCACTGTTTGATTGGTGGCGGGGTCGACGATCCTGTCGGGCTCGCGGATATATTTGAAGGCGTCTTTGGCGGAGGGCTTGTTCGGATCGGCTGCGCGCGGGGTCGCCTTCACATCGTCGTCGTTGGAGGGGTTTTTCCCACGGACCGTCTTGTGCTGCGGTTTTTTGCGCTGCGCCATGCCTTATCCTCCGGGTTTCAGTTTTTTATACGTGATCTCGAACTGTTTTTGCAGTTGCAGCTTCTCCGCCTCTTCCAGCGACCAGCGCAGGGAATAATTGGTGGAGCTGGCGGCATGGATGCTGGCAGTTTTATTGAAGCTGTCGGCCAGCAGCAAATCCGCCCCCGCCTTGATGAGCGCGGTCGTGACATCGGCATGGCCGCGCGCCGCCGCCATCATGATCGCGGTTTCCTGCTTCGCATTGCGGGCGTTGATATTGGGGCGTGTCGCGAGGATTTCGTTCAGCTGGCGGGTCGCGCCCCAATGGGCGGTCAGCATCAGCGCGGTTTCGCCCTTGTTGTTAGTGGCTCGCGTATCTGCGCCCATCTGCACAAGGCGGCTGACCGACCAGCGCTTGTCGCGGGAGGCTGCGTATAATAACGGCGTGTCGCCCGTGACGGGGTGCTTTTCCTCCAGCGAGACGCCCGCGCGCACCAGCTTGCCGATGGCATGCGCCGAATCATTGTCGATCGCCAGCATGATGGGCGTATCGCCCGAGGGGCCGCCGGGCGCGCAGGAAAAGGCACCTGCATCCAGCAGCGTATCGACAATATTATAATGTGATTTTTTCAGCGCGACATGCAGCGCCGTCCATTTGTCGTCGTAACCGGTTGGTTCGATGGCGGGCGTGTTGATAAATGCAGCGCCGCCCTTCGACAATATAATATCCAGCTTTTCGGCATTTCCCGTGAAGGCCGCGATATAGGTCGCGTTGAACACCAGCGGGGTGTTCGCATGCGACATCTTGCCGGTTGCAAAGTTGATGTCGGCACCAAGGTCGAGCAGGTCGCGCATCTGCGCCGCATCGCCCTTCAAAATAGCAAGGCCAAGCGGCGGCATGTTTTGTTTGTTGAGCGCGTTGATATCCGCGCCGAGGCTGATGGCTTCGCGAAGTTTTTCGACAGGTGCGTGCAGCAGCACCAGCTCGTGCAAATAGGTATTGCCGTCCTGATCGCGCGGAGCGTTGATATTGCGCGGATGGGGCGCTATGGGGAAGTTCCCCTCGGGCACGGCGTTTTCCTTAAATCTGTTGAAGTTTCAACAGCGGGAATTATCGCCTGTTTTTCCAGCCGCGGGAAGAGGGTTTCTGGAAGCGTTTGCCGCGCGAACTGAAGACCGAATGCGTGGTTTCGGCTTTTTTCTCCTCGCTGAGGCGTTCTTGCTCTGCAGCATGGCGCTTGGCGTACATCGCGTGGCCGTATTTCTTGATCTCGATCTGCTTTTCTTTTTCGGCAATCACGTAATTCACGCGCTGCTGGAATTCGGCAGGGGCGAGGTCGCGGGGGCTCTTGCCGTTCTTGTCGCGGGCGAAAGGATCGGCACCGGCATCGAGCAGCGTGATCACGACGTCGAGCTTGTTTTTATGCGCGGCGATATGCAGCGCGGTCTGTTTCAGCTTGTTGCGCGCTTCCAGATCGGCACCGGCGGCGATCAGCATCTTCATCGTCTTCGCGTCATGCGTTTCCGCCGCCACATGCAGCAGGCTTTCGCCGGTATGCGTGACCTGGCGGGCATTCGCGCCGAGGTCGAGCAGCAATTTCACGGCTTCGGTGTACCCTGTCTGGACGGCGGGGAAGAGCGGCGTTTCGCCCCAGAAATTCTCCAGCTTATCGAGGTCCGCGCCGCGCTCCAGCAGCAGGCGGATGAACGGCATGGTTTTCTCGCGGCTGTCGCGGTGGCCAAGCAAATACATCAGCGGTGTTTCGCCATGCCCGTCGCGCTCGTTCACATCGACGCCGTAATCCAGCAGCTTGATGACGAGTTCGCGGTTGCTGGTCTCGAGCGCGATGCGCAGCACGCTTTGCTCTTTCCGGTCGGTGTTGAAAATTTCGTGCACGGCGGCGGCATCTTTATGCGCCAGCAATTCGTTCATGATCTCGATATTCGCCCGCGCGGCCATATGATAGGCGTTCTGCCCGTCATCTTTCGGCGGCGTTTTCGCGGTGACATCCGCGCCGTAATAAATCAGCAGTTTCGCCATATCCACATTGTTGTCGCCAATCGTCAGCTGCAGCGCGGTCAGCCCGTCGTCGTTTCGCCGCACGGAAGGGTTGGATCCGGCCTCCAGCAGCGCGGTTGCCGCCGCGATATCCTGTTTCTCCACCGCGCGGTAGAATGGCGTGCCGTCATTCGCGTCGCGCAAATGCACATCCGCGCCGGCAGACACCAGCAGGGGAATGATATCCGCCCAGCCATGCTCAACCGCAAAATGCAAAATGGTGCGCTGTTCGGATGAATCGCGGTCGTTGATGACTTTCGCGGTATCGACATAGGTTGCGCCCGCGATACGGTCCAGCAGTTCTTGCTTGTCGCCGCGCTGGGCAAGATCCAGCAATGTCCTGCGGGTATCGTCGCTCATGGGCGCGGCGCTTTCGGCGATGCGGGTTTCTGAAGCGCGCGTTCCAGCAGCATGACGATGGCGGGGTTGTCGCCTGCGCGTGCGTGGCTCAGCGCCGACCTGCCGTCGCTGTCATACAGTTTCGGGTTTGCCCCGGCATCCAGCAGCAACCGCACGGCGGCGGAATTTTTCTGCACCACTGCTTCGATCAGCGGCGTGCGCGCATCGACCATGTGGCGCGCATTCACATCCGCGCCGGAATTGATCATCATTTCCAGCGCCGTCGTCGTCGATTTATGCAGCGTGTAATAAATCGGCGTGAAGCCGTCGTTATCGACCGCATCGGCGTCGATTTCATGACTCAGCAGTTCCGACATCGCCCATTCGCCGTTGGATGTCAGGATGGCAGATGCCAGCGGCACCATGCCGGTTGCCGGCGATTTCTGGTCGGGGTCCGCGCCACGCGATATCAGGAAGGCGACGAATTCCGCGCGCTTCTTGCCGTCGTTCAAATCGGTATTGCCCGCGATCAATGACAGGGGCGGTAACCCGCCTTCACCGGCAGGGCGGTTCACATCCGCGCCGTTGAGCACGAGGGTTTTCACGAGCGGCATGTTGAACTGCGACAGCGCATGGCCGAGCGGTGTCACGCCATCGGCATCGGCGGCGTTGATGTTCGCGCCGGATTTCAGCATTTTCGCCGCGACGGTCGCCATGCCGCGCTCGATCGCCAGCTGGAAACTGGTGCGGTTTTTCGGGTCGGTCGCATTCGTGTAGCTGTCGATGCCGCGCACGACCTCGGGGAATTCCAGCAGGGCTTCCGCGACTTCTGTCATGCGCAAGCTCACGGCGATCAAAAGCGGGGTCGATCCGTTGGGCGTGCGCTCGTTGGCGTCGGCACCGGCGCGGATCATCGCCTCCACCATGCGCGTCTTGCCCTTTTCGACGGCGCGGTGCAGCAGCGTGCGGCCATCGACCATATTGCCCGGCACGTAACCGCCATGGCGGACTAGGGTTTCCACCACATCGACCTTGCCGAAATTAACGGCATCTTCCAGCGGCGTCACTTCGGGCTTGTCTTTCTTGCCCTGCTTCGCGTTCGCGCCATTCACCAGCAGGAATTCGACCATCTCGTTGCTGCCGGCGCGCGCCGCGATATGCAGCGCGGTGTCGCCTTGCAGGTTGTAGGAACTCAAATCGAAACCGGCGCGGACATATTCGGTCACTTTGTCGAGCTTGTTCTGGCGCACGGCACCAAAGAAATGCGCGGGGTCGACCTCGATGCCTTCGCGGGTCACCTGTTTTTCCAGCTTCGGTTTTTCCGGGGGCTTTTCGGCGGTCGCGCCGTCGGCACTGGCGGGCGGCTGGCCGGTCACGTCGTTGAAAATATCCTTCACGCCGCCGGTCAGGCGGTCCATCGCCTTCTCGAAGTTGCTTCTGCGGTCCTCGATATTTTCGTCGTCGTCCGGAGCCATGTTTTCCTTCGCGCACGCGCCAAAAATAGGGCGCGTTGATTCGTCTTTAGCGCAGTTTCAAGCCGGTATCAGGATTTGCATAAGGGTATAACATGGCCGCCATACCCCGCCAATAGCTTATGGAAGATTCAAATGCCCGGATCGTAGGCAGGGGCTTGCGGCGCGGGGCGGTTTTTAATTACATAATCCCGCATCGCATCCTCCAGCAGGCCGATGGTGGCGGCTTTCTGGTTCAATTCCGCCTGTCCCAGCGCATGGCCGAGGCGTTCATAGTTATAGGTGCCGTCGGGAAGGGCGAGGAACAGCTTCACGATCTCCGCTTCGCCTGCTGCTGCGGCCTGACCCAGCGGCGTGAGCGTGGGCATGTCGGGATCGGTCTTCAGGGGGTCGGATCCGAGGCGCAGCAATTCCTTGACCGCCTCGATATGCTTGCCGGCGATGGCGTAATACATGGGATCGAACCCTTGCCCTTCGCGCGCGCCGCGCAGGTCGGCCTGCCCGTCGATCACCAGCATGCGGATGATGTCCACATTCCCGGCTTGCGCCGCGACATCGACGGCGCTCATGTAATTCTCGCCGCGATAATTGACGGCGGCGCCCGCCTGCATCAGCTGGCGGGCGGCGTCTTCGCTGCCGGTCATGGCCGCGATGTGCAGCGGGGTCATTTTGTTATTCTTTGTCGCCAGCATCAGATGCGCGCCTGCGCCGTGATGGAGCAAGGTTTCCGTGATCTCCGGCACATCTGCACGCGCGGCCAGATGCAGCGCGCCCTCGGATGACCGCTCCGCCAATACATCCGCCTTGTTCGCCAGCAGGAAATGCACCATCGCCGCGTTCTTGGCGAAGACCGCGATCATCAGGGGCGTCGTCTGCAATTCGTCGCGCGCATCAATGCTTGCGCCGGCTGTCAGCGCGTCGCGCGCGGCTTCGATATCGCCCTTTTCAACAGCATCAAGCAATTGCTTGTCGGGGCTGATCGATACGGCGGGTGCGGCATTGTCGTTCGCAGGCGCGGTGACGGCAGCGGCGGCGGCGCGGAAATCATCGGTGGTGGTCATGGGGATGGCGCTTTCATGGGTTTTTGTACAACCGGCTCTGCGCTACGGCGCATCTGCCAGAGGTCGAGTTTCGCTTGCGTACCCGCCGTCACGCCCGCCATTTGCGGCGCATCGAGGTCGAGGTATTTTGCGGCTTTCTCGGCGTAAGGGCCGATTTTTTTCAAAACGGCCGCGCTGTTGAACGCCTCGGAAAACAGCGACGGGTCCTGCCGGTCTCTCGCATCGACGGTGTCGAGCGACTGCAGCACGACGCCTTCGTAATGCGCGCGCAGCGGCAGCGAGCCGTAGAAGGCTTTGAAAATCCGCGCCATCATTTCGTCGCGGTCGATGTCGGGGAATTGCGGGCGGTAATGCGCGATGGTTTTTTTCGTCAGCTCCGATCCGATGGTGTCCATCGCCACATCGATGGCCTGCGGGAACAGCAGGCGCTCGTCCGGATCGTCCTTCATTTTATACGCCAGTTCCAGTGCGACGATAAATTCATGCGCGCGCGCATCGCCCTCCAGCGCCATCAATTCACGGATGCTGGCGGCAGGCTCTTGCTTCAGGACCGAAAATTCAAAACCGTTTTCCTTTTGCGCAACATGCGCGAGCTCATGCGCGATGACGAGAGCGAGGCGGAGCGGGTCGGTCTGCACGGCCGCGCGGATGCGCTTGTTCAGGTGGTCGGTATAGCCGCTCGCCTCGGCGGTCGCGCTGTCATGGGCGATATCGTCGATGCGGATGCTGTAATTGTTCTTCAGCGCGATCTGCGCCAGTGCGCGGGCATGCGGACTTTGCGACAGAATCACCAGCGCCGCCTCCGCCACATCCCGCTGCGCGCGATAGCCATCGGTGTCGCTCACAACCAGCGGCAGGATGCTGCGCACGGCGATCACGTCGCCGGAATCCGCGCGCGGCACGGCAGGGTAGCTGCCGCTTTCCAGCGCATACCATTCATCGGCACTCTCGTTGAAATCGTCCTGCAGCGACATGCGCGTCTAAAATTCCGGTTCGGTTCAGATGCTTCAACTTATCATAATGCGGGAGGGATGCAAGTCGGCGATGACGATAAATGTTTCCTGAATTATTAATTAATATCAGTTACTTAATAAGGAATTACAAACATGTCCAAGCTATGGCGCGCGCGTGTCGTCATATTTGTCATGCAATGCCGCGAGGAGGATGCTTGAAACCATCGCGATTCATGCCAGATCAGATGAAGCAGCGGATAACCATAAAGGCGCGGCCTTACCGCCGTACCCGTTAACTGTTGCTCCAAGCGATTGAGTAACATACTATTTTAAGAATTGTGTTTTAAAATCGGGATTGTTCCCCGCCGGTTTTTTTGAATGGCAAAAGGGGGAAAACAAAGGGCGATATGGCGATGACCGAGAACGAAAATCAAGATCAGGAACCGCAGGAAGCAGACGTCGCCAATGCGCCGCCCGAAGTCACCAGCCCGCTCGCCAGCTTCGTGCGCGGTCTCGGCGGCGGCAAGAAAAACGCACCCGCCGCCAACACGCCCGCTCCGCCGTCCCTCGCAAAAGGCAATGCCGTTGCGAAAACGACCGTGAAGCCCGCCGCCAACCCGGCGCCCGGCAACCCCGGCAAGCCCATGCCGATCGCAGGGCCGCTCGTGACCATCGTCACCCGCAACGAATTCTACCGCGACGGCTTCCGTAACCTGATCAAGATCGCGGTGCTGGAAGGCATCGTCATCATCGGGCTTATCCTGACGCTGATCGTCTACATGAACAACGCGCAGCCCTCCGACCGCTATTTCGCGACGACCGCCGACGGCCGCATCATGCAGCTGCAGCCGCTCGACCAGCCGAACCTCGATACGCCCGCGCTCCTGTCATGGGTCGCAACGGCCGTGGCGGAAACGATGTCCTTCAGCTATCTCAACTACCAGAAAGAGCTGCAGAACGCGTCGAAGAGCTTCACGAAAACCGGCTGGGAAAGCTTCACCAGCGCGCTGCAGAAATCGCACATCCTTGATTCGGTGCAGAGCCTGCAGCAGATCGTGACGACCACGCCGCGCTCCGCGCCTGTCCTCACGCAGCAGGGCGTGCTCAACGGCCGCTACCGCTGGATCCTGAAGATGCCGATCGCGGTGAAATATCAGGGCGTCAAGGAAACCCGTACCGACAACCTCGACCTGCAGCTCGTGATCGAACGCGTGCCGTCGCTGGAAAACCCGAGCGGCGTCGGCATCGCGCAGTGGATCGCCGTCGCGCGCAACTAACAGAACGCCTTTTTCAGGAGCCTGATATAAAGTGGCAAACGCGCAGCAACCCGACAGCGAGGCGATGAAGTCCTACGTGCTCGACGATATGTCGAGCTATCGCGACGGCTTCAAGAACCTCATGAT
>JAQSWE010000187.1 GCA_029266795.1 Alphaproteobacteria bacterium
GCGCCAGCGTCAGGTATTCCAGACCGACATCCAGCAGGAAGGTCAGGCGGTCGTTGATTTCTTTCAGGATGCGCACGGCGATTTCGCGGTGCTTCTTGTTCAGCTTCGGCATCAGCGTGCTGAACCAGTCATGCGCGCCCTGAATCGACAGCAGCGAAATTTCGCCGACATGCTTGCCATCGATCTTGATCGCGAGCGCTTCGGGCTTCAGGCGATAGCCTTTGCAGGCGTCGCAGACATGTTCCACCTTGTACTGGTCGAGGTCTTCGCGGATGTGGAAGCTGTCGGTTTCCATGTAGCGGCGGCGCAGGTTGGGCAGCACGCCTTCAAACTTGTTCGATGTCTGGTAATCGCGCGTGCCGTCCCAGTACTTGAACGTGATCTTGTCCTCGCCCGTGCCGTATAAAATCGCGTCCTGCAATTTCTTCGACAGTTTTTCCCATGGCGCGGTCATGCTGCCCTTGAATGCCTTGCACAGGCTTTCCAGCGTCTGTTCGTACCAGCCGGAGGACGAATTCGCCCAGGGCGCAACCGCGCCGTCCTTCAGCGACAGCGTGGGATCGGGTACGACCATTTCGGGGTCGAAGATCATTTTGTTGCCGAGCCCGTCGCAGACGGGGCAGGCGCCGAAGGGGTTGTTGAAGGAAAACAGGCGCGGCTCGATCTCCGCAATTGTAAATCCGGAAACCGGGCAGGCGAATTTGGAGGAGAAAATCTGCTCCTCCTTCGTATCCGCGTTTTCAACGATGACCAAACCTTCGTCCGACAGTTTCAGCGCGGTTTCGACGGAATCCGCCAGACGGTTGCCGAGGTCTTTCTTGACCACAAGGCGGTCGATGACGACATAGATGTCATGCTTGATCTGCTTGTCGAGCGTCGGCACGGCGTCGAGCTCGTGGAACTTGCCGTCGATCTTGACGCGCTGGAAACCTTTTTTGCGCAGCTCCTGAAATTCTTTTTTGTATTCGCCCTTGCGTCCGCGCGCGATGGGAGCCATCAGGTACAGCTTCGTGCCTTCGCCCATCAGCAAAATCTGGTCGACCATTTCCGACGGCGTCTGGCTGGAAATCGGTTTGCCGGTCGCGGGCGAATAGGGAATGCCGATGCGCGCCCAGAGCAGGCGCATGTAATCGTGAATTTCCGTGACCGTGCCGACGGTGGAGCGCGGGTTTTTTGATGTGGTCTTCTGTTCGATAGAAATGGCGGGAGACAGCCCCTCGATGGAGTCCACATCGGGCTTTTGCATCAGCTCGAGGAATTGGCGCGCATAGGCGGAGAGGCTTTCCACATAACGGCGCTGCCCTTCGGCATAGATGGTGTCGAAAGCCAGCGAGGATTTGCCCGAACCGGACAGGCCCGTGATCACGACCAGCTGGTCGCGGGGGATTTCGACGTCGATATTCTTCAGGTTATGTTCGCGTGCGCCCTTGATGCGGATCGATTTGTTGTATGCCTCGGCCATGTCCACCCTTTAATATCCATATGACTTAAATGAATTAGAGCGCCTGACGCGACTCCGCAAGTGCTGGAACATATATAGAACATTTCCCGCTTCCTGTCAGCAAATACATGTAAAGCGAAGGGCCCGGTTTTCACACCGGGCCCAACCAAAAAGTCTGCGGAGGGTAATTCATGTGGGAGAGAGGTCCCGCCCGCCCCCTTCGTCCCGGGGGAGGAAACGAAGGGGGATGTGGCGGAGGCCGTACGCAAGTGGGCCAGATATCACCGCAAGGCCGACCCGATTCCGCTGGTGTGGAGAGCGGTGTGAAAAGAGGCCGGTTGGCGCCAGCCGCTTCGGGTGCTTGGGTGTGAGGCGGAAGGCGGGTGCAAACCCTGAAGTGATTTCCGTGACCACATACGCACAATTTAATCATCTCAGATTCGGGTAAGCATCACGTAAATTATGCGGGCCTTTTTTCTAAAATTTGATTTGTATTGCGCGCAACGCGCGCGGGACGCATCGATGAATTTCATGCGACAAATAAAAACCCCCTTGCGCGGGCAACACGCAAGGGGGTTTTCGACAAAGAAAAACCTCGAATTAATCGATCTTTTCTTCAAGCTTGTTTGCATGGTCCTTATGCGCTTCCAGCGTCGCGACGGTGGAGGCTGCGAAGGATTTCAGTGCGGCGTTTTCGCCGTCATCCGCGTAATCCTTGAACAGGCGCACAGCCTTGCGGTGTGCGGATTTCTGCATGTCCATGTAATCTTCATCGAAATCTTCGGCATCGGCTTCGCGGAGGTCTTCCAGCTTGCCGGTGTATTTGTCGTTCAGCGCGGTGGGGGCGAGCGCCATGTCGACGCCGTCAGCCGCCATGGCGGTTTTCAGCGCGGCGGAAGCTGCCGTATGGTCATCGATCATTTTCTGCGCGAAGGCTTTCACTTCGGCGTTCGACGAGCGGGTCAGCGCGATTTTCGAGGATTCGATTTCAAACATGCCGGCCTGCGATGCCTTGCCGACGAAATCCTTCGTCGAAGTTGCGAAAGCGGGGGAGGCAGCGAGCAGTGCGGACATCGCGACTGCGGCGAGAGCGAACTTTTTCATATTGGATGGTCTCCGGTCTGGGTTGAAAGGTGTCGTGTGATCTCAGCCAAGACAACGATATCTGCCCGATTCAGGTTCCAAACCCGTGAAAAAATTCCACTGGTATAAATATGGCAAATTTAAAATACTGTAATATCAATCGGATAATTTCAATATACAGAAAAAATTTGTTATACAGCTTTTGAGCATATATACTGAAGCCACATGACCAGAAAAGTTTTACCGCGTACGAACGACCTCCCCAACGAACACAAGCTTCAGGCGCAATTTGCATTGGCTGCGTTCAGCACGCTGAAGGCCGAAAACGTCGCCTATATCAGCGTACCCATCACCAGCGGGCAGCGCCTTTACGATTACATGATCGAAAAGGGCTTCAAGACCGCCGATGAAGCGAAAGCCGACCATGACGCCTTCTTCAAGCATGTCGTCGAGCCCAACCTCGCGCAGGGCGTGAAGGGCAGCGACGAATGGGTGCATAAACTGGACGGCGCGGTGATCGCGCCCGCCGAATTCGAAAAACGCCTGCGCATCCAGAAAGCCATCAATTGGGGGCAAGACGCCTTCATGGGCATGTGGGTGCCGCTGATCGACGAAAAAGTCACGCATATGGTGATGCTGGACGGCTGGCAGTATTCCAACGGCTCCGGCGAAGAATATCTGCAGGCTGTGCTGATGCAGATGGGTCGCCGCCCGCGCAGCAATATCGACATCGTCGATGCGCGGGGCCGCGAGATTCCGCTGTCGGAAGGCATCCGCCTTGTCGCCGAAGCATTCATTGATCTCACCGCCCGCGGGCTGAAGCCCCGCAATATGGCGGAAACCATTGGTATCCTGCTCGAGGCCGAACACAGATTTGCCATCGAGCAGAAAACAGGTTCCGTGATCGAGCCTCAACCGACTTCCCCCGGTTCGATTACGAAACACACCGAATTCAACGTGCCGGCCTATGACCGCGCCGAAATGGAAAAATGTGCGAAGGAAGTCCGCGATATCCTGACCAGCGATTATCCGGATATTTTGCCGACTTTGCACAAAACCAGCAGCTACGATTTCTCCCCCATCAACGCGCTGTTCCGTGAAGTGGCGAAACCTGTCGTCGGCAACATGCATTTGCCGCGCCCGCCGCTGAAGAAGCCGCCCTTTGCTCTCGTGAAATAACGTCAGGAATTTATGCGCGGCGCGCTTGCGTCTGCGCGGCAGGGACTGCCGTTGTGACGGCGGGTGATTTTAGCCCGCGCACCAGATACCCCGCATAGCTTTCGATCATCTTGTCGTTGCCGACATAGGATTGCGTTTTCATCTCCGCGCTGATCCAGACGGGATCCATGCCGCGATCCTTCATGTCCTGCCAGTGGGAAATCAGTTTCAATTCCTGCTTGCTCAAGGGGCTTCTGTCGCCGGTCACGCCTTCGCGTGCGGCCCCGTACATGCGGCTGTAAAGGTCCTGCAGATATTCCGACGGAAAAGCACCGACCGGCGCGCGCAAGCCGGCCTCCACCAGGTCGCTCACGAGGCCGCGCTGGTTGCCGTAGCCGCCCCTGCTGTGCAGATACGTGCCGATGGAATAATTCATGCGGTCGAGTTCGGTGCGGCCGCTTTTCATGCCGCCCACTTCCTTCTCCATGAAGGCGCTGATGACGGCGTGGTGCCGCTCGCCCGTGGTGTAGTGGCCGCCGTCGATCCGGTTCGGCATGACGATGGACGCGAATGTATCGGGCCCGGTCAGTTCGGACAGGAAGGGCTTGTAAGGGTTCGGCAGGCGCGGATCCGGTTTTTGCGTCGATGCTTTCGCGTCAAGGCTTGCAGCCGTTGCGGCCCCCGGCAGGATTTTCAGCAGCTTCGCCTTCGCTTCCATCAGCACGGGGATCGCCTTTTCCGTGACCGCCTGCCCCGCTTCCGATAGCAGCACGGCGGGGTTCAAATATGCCGCGCCGCGCAGCGTGACCGCGCCCGCGATCTCCTCCGCGCTGCGGTTTTGCGAGAACAGCCGCTCCGTCATCGCAATTGCCTGTTGGCCTTTTGCCGTTTTCATCTGCTCGGGCGTGACATCCGGCACCACGCTTTTCGCGTATTCCGCGTATCTGGCGTCGTAAAATTCCAGCGTCGCGACCTGTTTGAAATAGGCGGGAAATACCTTTGACGCGAAGGCCTTCCAGTCGGCTTTTTTCGCCTGCGGCAATGCGGCCTGCGCGGCCTCCGCCATCGGCTGGTTCTTGTGCCAGAAATTGCGGGCCAGCGCGGGCGTGCGGAATTGCTGCTCCGGTCCCTGCGGCGATCCCAGCAGCATTTCCGCCGCCGCAATCGCTTCGGATACGCGCGCATTGCCCTCCAGCGCGCGTTCCGCCATGCGCGCGGTCTGCGGCGTGTCGTTCGCGCTATAGGTCACGCCCTTCGACATGTCTTCCATATGCTGCAATTCATGCTTCAGCGTCAGCGCGACTTCGGCGGGCGAGCGGCCCTCCGCCAGCGGCACAACTTTGCCGGAGAAATCGCAGAGGCCGACCGCCCCTTCCTCTGCCACGCGCGTGTTATCGAACAGCAGCGTAAATTTATTGTGGCGCGCAAGGTCGAGCAACCGCCGCCCGTCATCGGTCTGCGAGAGCAGGAAAACCGCCTTATCGAGATATTCCTTGTTCCGCTGCGCGCGGCATTCGTAATCGATCACGCCCTGCAGGTTGTGGAACTGGTCGGGGGATTTTTCCATCTTGAATTCCGGCTGCGTGCCGCCGTAAAGATAGGCGACGGCAGGCCGCGCCAGCATGTCGGTATTGCGCGGCTGGCGCGTCACCACCTGATCGCCGTTTTCATCGACGATCAGCGACCATGCGCCGGTCGGCACGGGAATGGTCTCCGGTACGGGACGTTGATATTCGTCAAGCGCAGGGGCAGAGGCAACCGCCGGCTGGCCGTTGGGCCGACCTTAAATGTTGAAAACGCGCTAAAATATGCACAATACCCGAAGCCCCTCCGCCTGAATGCACCGAGATTCATTATACC
>JAQSWE010000188.1 GCA_029266795.1 Alphaproteobacteria bacterium
CTATGTCGGCGGCCGCACCATGCTCGACCGCGCGCTCGATGCGCTGGAGGAAGCGGGGGTGGAAGAAGTCGTCGTCAACCTGCATTACCTGCCACAGATGATCGAAGATCATCTGAAAACACGCACCAGCCCGAAAATCACTTTCGTGCGTGAAGAAGTGCTGCTCGATACCGGCGGCGGCGTGAAGAAAATGCTGCCCTATTTCGGCGACGAACCTTTTTATGTGCTGAATGCCGATGTGGTCTGGACGGATGGCGACAAGGGCTCCACCCTGCGCCAGATGGCGGAACAGTGGGATCCGGCGAAAATGGATTTGCTGCTGCTGCTTCATACGACGAAAGATCTGCCCTCGTATAACGGCAAGGGCGATTATTATCTGGCGGATGATACCGACCAGCCGATTTTCAAGGGCCATACGACCGAGCCCGCGAATTTCATCTTCACCGGCCCGCGCATCGTGCACCCGCGCCTGTTCGACGGCGAACGCGACGGCAAGTTCTCCTTCCTCGAATTGTTCCACAAGGCGGAAAAAGCTGGAAAGCTGTTCGCCCACCGGCACGAAGGCGACTGGCATCATGTCGGCACGCCCGAGGCGCTGGAAGAAACCAACCGTATCCTCGCCGCGAAAAGCAAAAAGCGCGCACCATGACGTCGCTGCGCGACACACCAAATGTCGTCAACATCGCGGCAGGGCAATCATTCGCCGATGCTTTTGCACGCGGCATCCATGAGCAGAGCGGTGACGATCCGCTCAAACTCTCCGAGACGTTAATATTGCTACCAAGCCGCCGCGCCTGCCGCACCCTGCGCGAAGCGTTTTTGCGTTTGTCCAAAGGCAAGGCGTTGCTGTTGCCGCAAATGCATCCCGTTGGGGATGTCGAAGCTGATGAAGTCGCAATGCTGCTGGCGGGGGAAGAAGACGCAGCTGCCGCATTGAATATCGCCCCTGCCGTTGCGCCGCTGGAACGCCAGCTATTATTGGCGCAGGCGATACAGCGCGCGGGCATGGCGCAGTCTTTCGACCAGGCCGTTGCATTGGCCGAAGGATTGGGGCGCTTCCTCGATGAAGTGCAGACCGAAAATCTCAGCTTTTCTGCGCTTGAAAATCTTGTGCCGGAGGAATTCGCCGAGCATTGGCAGAAAACGCTGCAGTTCCTGAAAATCCTGACGGAAGTCTGGCCGGACATCTTGAAATCGCGCGGCGTACTGGATGTAGCGCATCGCCGCAATCTGTTGATCGATGCACAAATTTCAGCGTGGAAAAAACACGCACCCCAGCACCCCGTCATTGCCGCAGGCTCTACCGCCACCATGCCCGCCGTGCGCGACCTGCTCGCGCTGGTCGCAAAGCTGCCGCAAGGCCTCGTCGTGCTGCCCGGCCTCGACCGCCATATGGATGAGGAAAGCTGGGCGGTTCTGGGCGACGACCATCCACAATATAACCTGAAAATCTTGCTGGAAAAACTTGGCTTGCTGCGCGAAAGCGTCGGCGACTGGCAGGTAGAGAAAAATCCTGCGATCAACGAACCGCGCGTAAAACTGCTGTCGGAGGCGATGCGCCCCGCCGAGACAACCGAGAACTGGCGCAGTTTACGCGCGGGAGATATCCCGCCGCAGGCGCTGGAGAATTTCACGCGTATCGATTGCGGCGGCCCGCAGGAAGAAGCGGATGTTATCGCGCTGATGATGCGCCACGCGCTGGAAACGCCCGGCAAGACCGCCGCGCTCATCACGCCCGACCGCCGCTTGGCGCGCCGCGTGTCGCTCTCCTTGCGCCGCTGGGGCATCATGATCGACGATTCCGGCGGCCAGCCGCTGACGGAACTGCCCATCGGCACTTGGCTGATGCTGACCGCTGAAATGGCGGAGGAACAACTGGCGCCCGTGACGCTGCTGTCCTTCCTGAAACATCCAATCATGGCGGCGAATATCCCCGCCGACAGTTTGCGCGACATGGTGCAGCTGCTGGACGAACTCGTCCTGCGCGGGCCGCGCCCGACATCCGGTTTTGTCGGCCTGCGCGACAAGATCCTGACTCTGCCGGAGGAAAAACCGGCGCGGGGGCAATTGCTGTCATGGCTCGATGGGATCGAGGCGCAGATGCGTCCCTATGTTGAATTGATGGGCCAGCGCGGCAATATCTCCTTCCGCACTCTTCTCGAAAAACATATCCGCATCGCGGAAACGCTGGCGGCGACGCTTGAAATGAACGGCGCGCAGCGGCTCTGGGCAGAAAAATACGCGGGCGACGCCAGCACTTTCCTCAACCAGCTCTGGGCCTCGGCGCGCGATGTGCCGGATATCACGCCTTCCGATTACGTCTCCCTCATGAAATCGCTGATGAAAGCGGTGACAGTGCGCCCGCCCTTCGGCAGCCATCCGCGCCTGTCCGTCCTCGGCCAGATCGAGGCACGGCTGTACAGTGCGGATATGGTGATACTGGGTGGTTTGAACGAAGGCACATGGCCGACACTTCCCGCGCATGACCCGTGGATGTCGCGCCCTATGCGCAAGAAATTCGGCCTGCCGTCGCCGGAGCGCACCATCAGCATCGCAGCACACGATTTTGTGCAGGCTGTGACCGCGCCCGAAGTCGTCGTCACGCGTGCGACCAAGGTTGATGGCACGCCCACTGTTCCCGCCCGCTGGCTGCTGCGCCTCGAAACGGTTTTGCAGGCTGCAGGGCTCGAGATGCCGCAGCGCAAGGCCGAACAATACCGCCAGTGGATGAAGGATGTCGACACGCCCGCCGAAGTGAAGGCCGCCAAGCGGCCCGAGCCACGCCCGCCTGTCGCGGCCCGCCCGCGCCAATTATCCGTCACGCGTATCGAAAGCTGGATGCGCGACCCGTACCAGATTTACGCGCAATATGTGCTGGGCCTGCGCAAGTTCGAAGACATCGACGCCGATCCGGGCGGGGCGGAGCGGGGGACATTCATCCATGCTGCGCTTGAAAAATTCATCAAGACTTTTTCCGACAAGCTGCCGGATGACGCGTCCTCGCAACTGCTGGAATTCGGGCGTACTGCATTGCGCGACATGCGCATTCCGCAGGAGGTCGAGGCTTTCTGGTGGCCGCGTTTCGAGCGTGTCGCGCAGGAATTCGTGCGGCAGGAACGCGACTGGCGCAGTGAAGCGAAGCCATACGAGAGCGAAATCTCTGGCAAATGGCAGTTCGGCACCACGACCGAACCCTTCACCCTGACTGGCAAGGCTGATCGCATCGACAAAATGCTGGACGGCAGCTATGCGATTATCGATTACAAATCCGGCTTCGTGCCGCGCACGGGCGATGTGTCGCAAGGCCTCTCGCCACAGCTTCCGCTGGAAGCGCTCATGCTGCAGCAGGGCGCGTTCACGGAAATTCCCTCCGGCAAGGTCAGCGACCTTGTCTATTGGCGCGTCACGGGCAGCGGGCAGAAACCGGTCGAGCGGAAATCCGTGATTGGCCGCGATGCCGATATTGACACTATCGTCGAGCAAGCTGCGACAGGCCTTATGTCGCTCATCGAAAAATTTGACGACCCCGCCACACCCTATCTCAGCCAACCGCGCGCCGAGGCAAAATCGCGCTTTTCCGATTACGAGCACCTAGCGCGCGTCAAGGAATGGAGCATCGCGGGCGATGACGACGGGGGCGCGGAATGACGGAGAATCTGCAGCGCAAACCCGAACGCTCGGCCAATGAAAACCAGTCCGCCGCCGCCGATCCCCTCAAAAGCGTCTGGGTGGGGGCGAGCGCCGGCACCGGCAAGACCAAGGTGCTGATCGACCGTGTGCTGCGCCTCATGCTGCCGCGTGGTGGCGGGACGGGTCAGGAAGCGACCAAGCCCGATAAAATACTCTGTCTTACATTTACCAAGACAGCCGCTGCGGAAATGTCGAACCGCATCTATAAAAAACTCGGCAACTGGGCGGTGATGGCCGATGACGACCTGAAAAAAGAATTGAAAAGCCTGATGGGCGAAACGCCGCCCGAGGCCACCATCCACGCCGCGCGCCGCCTTTTCGCGCGCGTGCTGGATACGCCGGGCGGCTTGAAATTCCTGACCATCCATTCCTTCTGCCAGTCGGTGCTGAAGCGTTTTCCGGTGGAAGCGGGGCTGCCGCCACATTTCGAGCTGATGGACGAACAAAGCGCAATCGAATACCTGACGCGCAGTTTGCACGACATCATCGCCGCGACCAAGCGCGACCCGCAATCGCAACTGGCGCATGCTTTCAATCAACTCGTGCTTCATCTCGACCCTGAATCGATGAACGACCTGATGTCGAAAATCATGTCGAAGCGCAGCCATCTGGCCCGCATTCTCGACGCGCATGACGACCGCGACGGGAAGGCCGATAACACGATCCGGGATGTTTACCGCCATCTGGGGCTCGACCCATCCGATACCGAAGAAAAAGTGCTGGCGGGCGTCGGCCACCTTCATGCCGATGACGAGGCGAATTTGCGCCGCGCTCTAAACGCCCTGCTGGGTGGTGGCAAGAAGGACGGCGAAAAGGCGGCGGCCATGCAGCCCTGGCTCGAAAACCCTGCGCGCCGATCCGCCCTTTACCATTCCTATTGCCGCGCCTATTTCACGGCGGCGGGAGAATTTTACAAGACCTTCGCGAACAAGGACGCCGTCGCCGCCTGCCCCGATATCCACAACATCATGCAGCGCGAGGCCGAACGGTTGCAGGAAATCGGCAACAAATTGCGCGCAGTAAAGCTGGCACAGCTGAACGCCGCGCTGCTGACCGTCGCTTCCGAAATGGTCGGGCGGTACGAAAAATACAAGCGCCAGACCGACCGGCTCGATTTCGAAGACCTCATCATCAAAACCAGCGAGCTGCTGGCCGAAAAGGGCATGGTCAGCTGGGTGCTGTTCAAGCTGGATGAGGGCATCGACCATATCCTCGTCGACGAGGCGCAGGACACCAGTCCCTATCAATGGCGCGTGATCGAGGCGCTGTCGCTGGAATTCTTCAGCGGCATGGGTACGCGCGGCGATGTTTTGCGCACGCTCTTCGTGGTCGGCGACGAAAAACAGTCGATCTTCAGCTTTCAGGGCGCGGAGCCGAAAAAGTTCTTCGAAATGCAGCAATTCTTCGGCGAGCGCGTGCGCGAAGTGCAGGACGGCTGGGAAGTCCTGCTTGAGCATTCCTTCCGCTCCACACGCGCGGTGCTGGATGTGGTGGATTCCACCTTCGCGCATGAAAACGTGCGGCGCGGCGTCGTCGCCGATATCTCCCGCAGTGTGCATCACGTCGCTTACCGTCAGGGGCAGGCGGGTCTCGTGGAAATCTGGCCGCTGGTACGCCCTGCCAAGCGTGAAGAACAGGAATCATGGCAGATGCCCGTCGCGGTCGAGCAGGGCGATAATGCCGCCAGCCGCCTCGCGCAGAAAATCGCCACGACCATCAAGGGCTGGCTGGATGACGGCGAAATACTCACCTCCAAAAACCGTCCCGTCCGCGCGGGCGACGTGCTGATTCTCGTGCAGTCGCGCGGCGCGCTCGTTGAAATGCTGATGCGCGCGCTGAAGGAA